>JAUVVP010000361.1 GCA_030604585.1 Planctomycetota bacterium
ATACGCGCGGCGGAGGCGCTCGCCGGGCGGGACGAGTTCTGCATGGACTACATTCGCGCCATGCGCGAACGCACCCCGTAGGGGCGCTTCGCGAGGCCCCCCAAACCACAGGAGCCCTCGATGGGTCAGGGCACTGCGCAGCCCGTGGACGAGCAGGTGTCCATCAGGACGCCGCGCGGCGCCCTGCTCGGCATGTTGCACCTGCCGGCGGGCGAGGCGGCAGGACCGGCCGTCGTCTTCTGCAACGCCTTCGGCGAGGAGCGCAAGTCCAGCGCGCTCGCAATGGCGCGGCTTGCCAGGGCGGCCGCCGGTGCCGGCTTCCCCTCGCTGCGCTTCGACTACTACGGCTGTGGGGACAGCGAAGGCGACTTCGTCGAGGCCACCGTCCGGAGCCGGCTGGACGACATCGTGCACGCAGCCGGCTTCCTGCGGGAGCGGACCGGCGCCGAAGAGGTCTGCCTGCTCGGCCTGCGCCTGGGGGGGACGCTGGCGGCGCGGGCCGCCGAGGAGCTGTCCGACTGCGCCGGCCTCGTCTTGATCGAGCCCGTGACCGACGGGGCGGCCTACTTCGGCGGCGAGCTGCGCCGCAAGCTGCTGCGCCAGATGCTGACGAGCGGCCGCACCACGGCCTCCCGCGCCGCAATGCTGAGGGAACTCGAACGCGACGACGCCGTGCTCGATGTGGACGGATTCGCCGTGCGCGGCTCGACCTACAGGGAACTGACGGCGCTCGGCATCCGGGCGGGCGAGGTCTCGTTCGCAGGCCGGGTGCTCATCTGCCAGGTCCACTTCAACGAGAGGCCGAAGCCCGAACTGGAGGCCGCCTGCGACGCCTACCGGCGGGCCGGCGCGCGGGTCGAGTTCTGCCCCCTGGTCCTGCCGCCCTTCTGGAGCCGCATCGAAGTGACGTTGGCCCCCGAACTGAACGCCGCAGTCGCCCGCTGGCTACGGAAAATGGGGACAGTCACCATTTTCCGCGTTGCAAAGCGCCCCCCATCAAAGGCTTATGACGACGAAAATAGGTGACTGTCCCGATTTTTCAGGAGGGCCGCCTGTGCTTCGAGCATGCCCTCGGGGGTGCCCATGTCGTAGCGCTCGCCCTCGATTACCAGGCCGAAGTACGGCTCGCGGCGGCAGAGGATGTCCTGAGCGGCCGTGAGCTGGAACTCGCCCCGCTCGCGCCGGTCCGAGCGGACCATCTCGTCGAGCACCTCCAGCATGCCGGGCGTGAAGAGGTGCATCCCGAAGTGCGCCAGGTAGATGCCCTCCGGCACGCCTTCGACTCGGCAGCGAGCCCGGGCCACCTCGACCGGCGGCTTCTCGATGAACCCCTCGGCATGGACCAGGGCGGCGTTCTCCGCTGAGGGCCGCCCGCGCACCACTCCGAACCCGGGGAGCTGCTCCTCGCCCACGGGCGTAAGGGCCGTAATGCTGTGCCCGGAGAACGCCTCGATCAACTGCGCCGAGCAGGGCCGCTTGCACCCGCTCAGGAAGACGTGATCGCCCAGCAGGACCAGGAACGGCTCGCCGCCGATCCACCGGCGCGCGCACCAGACGGCATGGCCGAGTCCGCGCTGCTCCGTCTGCGCGACGAAGCTGAGGCGCTCGCCGATCCGGCGCAGCGTCTCCGCCTGCTGGAAGGCCCATTCCTTGCCCTCGAAGGCCGGCCGCAGCTCGTCGGGCATGGCGCGGAAGTAACGACGGCAGGACTCCTCCATAGCCGGAAGCCCCACAATGCAGACCTCCGCCACGCCTCCCGCCAGCGCCTCCTCGATCACTATCTGGAGGACCGGTTTCGAGCGGCCGTCGCGGTCCACCAGCGGGAAGAACGCCTTCTTGACGCAGGCGCTGGCCGGATACTGGCGGGTGCCGAGACCGGCCGCCGGGATGACGGCCTTCTTGACTGCGAGCATGGCATCGGCCGAGCTGAAGGAGGCGCCATTCTACATGACGCGAGCCGGCCCGACAAGGCGCCGCGGGGCCTGTGCCGCAGCGGCGCGATGGGTTTGCAATGGCGGGGGTGAGCGGCTATAGTGGGGAGGGCTGGGGGCTCGCGTGTGGGGAGAGGTTACGCATGATCAAGCGCAGTGCCGTTATGCTGCTGGTCGCCGCATCGTTGAGCGTGCTGACGGCCCCGGCCCGCGCCGAGACCGTGCGCCTGAAGAACGGCAACATCATCACCGGCGAGGTCCTGGCGGACAAGGCGGAGTTCGTGGCCGTGGACCTGGGCTACACGATCCTGGAGATCCCCAGGGACCAGGTGGCCTCCATCGAGCAGGACACGGCGGAGAGCGCCGAGCAGGCCGAGCAGGCCGAACAGAAGACGCTCTACATGACCGCCAGGCTCAAGCGCCGCACCGTGCGGGAGCTGGTTGCCACCTTCGGCGAGGGCCTGGTGAAGGTCCAGACGCCCAAGGCCGTGGGCAGCGGCTTCTTCATCAACGAAGATGGTTACGCCATCACGAACGCCCACGTCATCCAGGGGGAGACGCAGATATCGGTCACCCTGTTCGTCAAGGAGGGAGAGTCGTTTACACGCCGCACGGTCAAGGACGTGGAGATAGTGGCCGTCAACCCCGTCGTTGACCTGGCGCTGCTGAAGATCGAGAGGCCGCAGGACGTCGAACTGACGCCGCTCTACTTCGGCGAGATGGACAGGGTGAAGACGGGGCAGCCGGTCTTCGCCATCGGCAATCCGTTCGGCTTCGAGCGGAGCGTCTCCGAGGGCATAGTCAGCCACCAGGCGCGCCGTGCGGAGAGGATGCTGCTGATCCAGACGACGGCGCCCATCAACCCGGGTAACAGCGGCGGACCGCTGTTGAACATGCGCGGCGAGGTCATCGGCGTGACGAACATGAAACTGGGCGTCTACTCGGAAGGGATGGGATTCGCCGTGCCCATAAACTACGTCAAGGACTTCCTGAAGTTCCGCGAGGCCTACGCCTACGATAAGGACAACCCCAACACGGGCTACCAGTACCTGGAACCGCCCCACATGCCCGAGGAAGGAGCAGAGCAGGATGAGGCGTCTATACAGCCAGACGAGTCCACACAACCGGACGAGTCCACACAACCGGACGAGTCTACACAGCCAGACGAGTCCACACAGCCAGAGGAGCCCTTGGGCCGCGAGGAGCCGGAAGAGACACAATAGGTGGACCGGCCCGCTGATGGCTTGTCTGCTGTTGGCTGCCGCCTGTGCCGGGCCGTTCGCGGCGGCGCAGTCCTTCGAGCGCCAGTTGCCGGAGGACGTGATACTGTCCTTCAGTCTGAAGGACTACCCCGACTTCGTAGCCCGCTTCAAGGAGACGCCCCACTACGACTTGCTCCTGGAGCCGGCGATGGAGGAGTTCTTCAGCGGGATGCTCGAGATGACGCCGGTGGAGGACCCGGACGAGCTAATCAGCAAAGTCAAGAGTATCGCCGCCCGGGTTGACGCGATGCTGTCCGGCGAGGTGGCCATGGCCCTGGGCGAGCTGCTGCTGTCGC
>JAUVVP010000053.1 GCA_030604585.1 Planctomycetota bacterium
CTCCGGGAAGCCGTCCTGCGCAGACCACTCGCGCGCCACGTGCAGGTTGATGTTCGTATAGACGCCGTTCTCTTTGAGTTTCGCGATCAGGTAATCGAGCCGGTCGAGCGCCTCGGGGTGGAAGCCCTTGTGCTCGAAGTCGCCCCAGCCTTCGGCGTCCCAGATGCCGCGAGGATAGCCGGCCGCGTCCATGAAGTGCATGCGGACGCAGTTGATGCCCAGGGTTGCCATCCGCCGCGCCATGCGCTCGGCCACTTCATGTGGCGGGAAGCAGCCGGCGATGCTCAGGTTGGTCGCCCAGAAGCGAATGGGCTTCCCGGTGTCCGCCAGGACGAAGTCATCGCCCTGCACCTGCACGAATCCCTCGGCGCCTGCCGGCGCGTCCAACTGCGCCAGCAGGGCAGGGGCCGTCCCCTCGACCAGCCCGTCGTACGGAATGCTGAACGGGAACCCGTCGAACTCCAGCTCCTGCGCCGAAGCCGCGCAGCCCAGGAGCAGATACGCTGCCAACGCCGCTGCCCAAAGCGACAGGACATCGTGCATGTTCGTTCCCTCCGTTGCTGACCCGGCGTGCCGGGTGCGTTTGGTTGTCCGTCCGCTAATCGTCTCGCCGGGGGATCAGGCAGAGGAAGGCGACGGGAATGCCGCGGTCGGCCAGGAAGCAGTGCTCCTCCTGGGCAGCGATGTAGACGACATCGTGCGGGCGGAAGGGGCGCTCAGCGCCCTCGCAGTAAAGCGTGCCCTCGCCTTCCAGGATGTAGACTTCGTGCTCCCAGGGGTGCGTGTGGCGCGGCGTCCGGCCGCCCGGCACGAGTTCGAACCGGCGCATGTAGAAATGCGGCGCCCCGTCGTCTTCAGAGATGAGCCACCGCACCTCGACCCCTTCGGCGCCGGCCTCTTTCGCCTGCTTGCTCTCCACTTCGTCATAATGCACGTGTTTCACGGCATCCCCCTGAAAAATCGGGACAGTCACCTTTTTTCGCTGTATATGTTATTATCCACGGGCATCTTACAACAACGAAAATAGGTGACTGTCCCGATTTTTCTGCTCTTGATCGCGGCGTGACCCAGGATGCTGGCCTGCCAGGCGTCGGCGGCCGTGGCGTTCTCCGGAGACCGGCCCGACAGGATGCACCGGGCGAAATGGTCCATGGCCTCCAGCCATCCCTTGTCCACCATGTAGTTCCACAGCGGCGCGTCGCGGTGGATGTAGCGCTGCATCTCTTCCCGTTCGGGGAACTCCCGTTCATCCTCCAGGCCCTGGACCCGCTCGCGCATCTCCCATCCCATGCGGCGCAGGGCGTGCAACCCCTCGGCTCCGGTTTTCTCCAGCAGGAACTTGTGCGTGTACTCGCGGTCGGGATGGCTGTGGCCGGCGAAGCGGTAGACGGGCTCGAAGTCCCCGTAGCCGTAGGTGCGCAGTTCGACGAACTCCTCCACGGTCAAGCCGCCCCGTTCGGTGATGACTTCCAGGCGTTCCTTGGGCATGTCCATTGTCGCATGTCCGCTGTTCATGATCGAGGCGATGCAGCCGGACCGCATCTTCAACACGATTACTTCATCGTCCGGCCGGGACTCGACGCAATAGACGGACTCGGCGTCGGACTCCGTCAGCCAGCGGATGAGGTCGAACAGGTGGCAGACTTCGTGCAGCACCCGTACGCCGGGCGGATAGTCCTTCCCCCAGCTCCAGTACTCGTCGCTGATGCGATAGTGGATGTTCCGGGCGCCGCCGTCGCAGGAGGCGACCTCCTTGGCCTTGCGGTATGCCGGGGCGAATCGCCGATTGAAGCCGACGGCCACGAACCGTCCCGCCTCCTGCTGCGCAGCGACGACGGCCTGGCATTCCTCCGCCGTGAGCGCCAATGGCTTCTCGACGTAGACGTGCTTGCCCGCCCGCAGAGCTTCGATGGTGAGGAGCGCCTGCTGGTCCTCGCGCGTGGCGACCACCACGGCCTGTATCTCCTCGTCTGCCAGCAGCTCCCTGTGGTCGGTGGTCCCATGGGGAACTCCGTACTTCTCCTGAGCCGCGCGGACGCGGTCCCCGTCAAGGTCGCAGACGGTCTTGAGGAACGCGTGGGGTGCGCGCGTCAGGTTGGGCAGGTGCTGGCTCTGCGCGATGCCGCCCGCGCCGATGATGCCGAAGACAGCCTTCTTCATGACCTCCCTCCGCGGCCTGACGGATGAGTCCCTTTCGCTGGCGGGCGTAAGGGCAGCGCGCGCTTCCGCAAGATCTCCAGGGGCACGGCGCGCCGATGCCCCTACGCGAGCTGCTCCAACTGCTTGCGCAGGCTTCCGGAACTCTCATTGAGACCGCCGGGACGGTTCCGCTCCAGCCAGAGATCTTCGTGGCGTCTAATGACGTGCTGAAGCGCGTGACGCAGGGCGGTGGGGTCGTAGTAATCCTTGTCGAGGCCGGCCAGGCCGCGCTCGGCGCCGCAGCGGGCCATGGCGATGGCGTTGAGCAGCTCCGCCTTCACCAACTCACCGTCCTCGGCGCCCGGCCGAGCGTCGCCGAGGCGGGCCTCCAGTCGGTCGAATCTGTCGAGGCACTTCTTCAGGCTCGAAACGGTAACGCCCTCCAGGAGGTAGTCGGTGCCGATGTCGGAGAACAGGAGCTGATCGAACAGGGTGGCGTTGTAGACCCTCTTGGGCACCAGTTCGCAGACCTTGCCCAGCTTGAGGAGCAGGTCGCCGAGCGTTGCCGCATCGTCGCCGAAGGCGATGCGGTCCATGGCGGCCGCGACGTCGGCCTGCTTATTCGCTCTCAGGCACCAGGAGAAGGCGGCGCCGGCAAAGAAGCCCGGATAGCTGACCGGCAGGTACTGGTGATGGCCGCCGTCGCCCCAGTCCGTGATGAGGTAGCCCGAGGCGCCGTGGCGCAGGCCGTTGCGGGCGGCATTGGCCAGGTTGCCGAGGCAGTTGGCCGTCCTGCCCGTCAGCGTGTGCCAGCTCGACGTGCCGGGACAGACGTAAAAGGGAGCGCCCGCTTTGCTGCACTGCGCGCACTGCTTGCTGAACGGATGGTCGTGCTCGTATCCCCAGACCAGGCCGATGATGCCGGCGGGCAGCTCGTCAATGAGTTCCGGCTGATGGAGGATGATGTCGCCCCAGAACATCATAGTGCGGCCGTGCTTCTGCACGAGCTTGTGGATGCCGAGCAGGAAGTCCAGGTAGACGCGGCTGGAGCCCTTCTCTTCGCAGAGCTTCTTGCTCCAGCCCTGGCCAAGCTCCCAGGTCTCGTCGCACCCCACGTTGAAGAGGCGACTGCTGAAGTTGGGCAGGAACTCGCCGTAAAGGGAGCCCAGCAGCCTGAGGCTGCTCCGGTTGGGCCTGAGCACCGAGCCGTACTGGGAACGGCCGCCCCAGGGGTATTCGAAGCCGTCCGGGCATTCCGCCAGGTGTCTGTACTCCCGATGGCGGAGCCAGCGCGCGAAGTGGCCGAACGAGTTCAAGTTGGGGACCAGCTCGATGTAGCGCTCCCGGCAGTAGGCGTCCAGCAGGAGCACTTCTTCCGCCGTGATCGGCGAGGCATCGTGCCAGACCGCCTCGTGCTCGGAGAAGGCGAACGTGTGCTCGGTGTAGAGCTGCAACTGGTTCAGCTTGAGGCTCGCCATCAGGTCTACGATGTCGAGCAGCGTCTCCATCTTCGGCACCTTGCAGCGGCTGATGTCGAGCATGATGCCGCGGTTGGCGAAGTCCGGCTCGTCGGCTATCTGGAAGGCCGGCAGGCGGGCGCCCGCCTGGGCGATGAGCTGCTCCAGCGTCCGCAGCCCATAGAAGAGGCCCGCCTCGTCGCACGCCGTCAGGGTGATGCCGGCGCGGTCTGCGCCGAGCCGGTAGCCCTGGGGGGCGATGCCCCGCCGTTCGAGCGTCACCGAAAGGAGAACCCGACCTTTGGCCGGGCTCCCGGCCGTCACCTGCAGCGGAGAGGCAAAGGCGTCCGAGGCCCCGTCCGCGAAGGCGATGACGTGCCTCGTCAAGCGTGCCGACACCTTCGGGTCAACCGTGATCCAGACGGCGTCGGTCAGATCGACGGTTTCCTTGCGGAACGAGGCTTTGCGCGGTACGGGGAACAGTTCGCAGGACATCGCAGGTCTCCTTTCTGGCTGCCCAGATGCGGCCCGGGGCGAGACGCCCCGGGCTACCCACAGAGGGGTAGCCCCCGGCGTCTCGGGGTAGCCCCCGGCGTCCCGCCGGGGGTGCCGAGCTGCCGACATGGCCCGGCGGCGAGACGCCGCCGGCTACCCAACAAGGCCGGCGTCTCGCCGGGGGCCTTACCTCAGCAGGCGGATGTAGTCTCGGGCCACCTTCAGGTCTTCGAGCGCCTCCGCCGCTTCGCACGGCGGCCTCGCCTCACCTCTCATGGCCTTGACGAAGTTGACGGCCTGCCGGCGCATCGAATGCACCCAGGGCAACCGGGGCACCACGGTCTGCGGGACCGCCTGCCCGCCCGGGTCCCTCAATACCTCTACCGAACCCGGACGGTTGCACGCCAGCGGGGCCGGCAGCCCAAGCTTAACATAGCCGCGCTCGAAAGCAACGAGCGCCGACTCCTGCCAGTCTATCGTAGTGTTGTAGGGCGCCATCTCGATGGTGCCCGCCACGCCGCTCTCGCTCTGCACCGCCAGCAGCACGCCCGACGGGTCCGCGTACGCGACCCGATAGGGCTCCCCGAGCAGGTGGCGCATCAGGTTGACCTGGTGGATGTAGTAGTTCACGAAGCTCAGGTAGGCCTTGTAGGTCTCCTCGTCCATGTCGCCGGGAGGCGGGTCCCATTCCAGCTCAGGCATCGCCTCGTCGGTGGTGACGAGGTCCGTGAAGCCGGCCGCTATCCAGTCGCCGGGCGGCATCAGTATGCGCACGTAGCGCATCGGCCCCAGTTCGCCCGATGCCTTCAGCCGATCTATTTCCCCCTTCGCACACACCGTGGCCGGGTCGCTCCGCTTGTTGTACCCGACCATGAGCCAGGTGCCGCTTTCCTCGACGGCGCGGACGATCTTCTCCGCCATCTCGACGGAGCCGGCCAGGGGCTTCTCGATGAAGACGGGGATGCCGGCCTCCAGCAGCTCGGGCACGAGTACGCCGTGACGCGTGAACGGCTGAGAGGCGACGATGCCGTCCAGCTCTTCGGCGGCGAGCATCTCCCGGTGGTCCTTGTAGGTGCGCGGCACCCCGTAGCGGGCGGCGACCTTGCGGCCCAACTCCGAGCGCAGCTCCGCAATGGCCGCCACCTCGCAGCCGGGCACGGTGGCGTAGTTCCGCAGGTGCGCGGCCTGCCCCATGCTGCCGACGCCCACGAAGCCGATCCTGACGTTGCCCAAGTTGGCCTATCCCTCCGTTCAGCCCTCAGTGCTCTGCCCGGGCAACCCCCGGCGGCGAGACGTTTACGCGCCTTCGGCGCGCCGCCGGCTACCCAACAAGGCCCGCGTCGCGCCGGGGCCGCCCCGCTCTCACTCCTGATCGCAGATGGCAAAGGCGTCCCGCAGGGCCTGGATCAGATCGCCCTTCGGGCTGAACTCGTGGCCGACGTAGAGATCGTAGTCGGTGGCGGCGATCCCCTTGCAGATGCCGGCGTAGTTCAGCTCCTGCGTATCGTCCATGTCGTGGCGGCCCGGGTTGCCGGCGGTGTGGAAGTGGCCGATCCACTGGATGTTCTCCTGTATGGTGCGGACCAGGTCGCCCTCCATGATCTGCATGTGGTAGATGTCGTAGAGCAGCTTGGCGCGGGGGCTGCCCACTTTCTCGCAGACGGCCACGCCCCAGGCGGTGTGGTCGCACTGGTAGCCCGCGTGGTCCACCTTGGAGTTGAGCAGCTCCATGTTCAGGTTGACGCCTTTCTGCTCGGCGTAGGGTGCGATCCGCCGCAGGCCGTCGGCGCATGCCTCGATGGCTTCCAGCTCGCTCATGTGTGGCTGGCGGTTGCCGCTGAAGCAGATGACGCCGGGGATGCCGTGCTCGGCGGCGAGGTCAATCGAGGTCCTCAGTTCCGCCTCGATGCGGTCGTGGTTGGAGCGCTTGTTGAGCCCGTCCGGCAGCGACGCGTGGCCCGACATGCTGGCCACGACGAGTTTGTGCTTCTTGGCTGTGGCGATGACCTCCTCGAAGTCATCGCCGCGGGCCCACAGCTCGACGGCCGCGTAGCCGATCTCCGCTGCGCTCTCGAACAACTCATCAAGGCTCATGTCCTGCGCCTTGAAGATCGGATAACAGATGGACTGTTTGATCCGCATGGTCCGTCTCTCCTTTCCGGTGTGCGGGGTCTTCTGGCGGAGCCCGGATTCTATCGGGCGGTCAGACAGAAGTCCACCAACTCATCAACTGTGCTCAGGGCAACCGCCATACGCTGATCGGCGCAGCCATAGTAGAGCAGCAGCCGGCGCGTCGCCCGCGGCGACGGGGACCGGGTGACAGTCCCCCTTTCCTCATGCGGGGTCCCTCACCAGCGGGCAGGTGGAGCAGCGCACGCCGCCGAGGGCCTTGCTCAGCTCGCCCATTTCGTGCGTGAGAACTTCGATGCCCTCGGCCTTGAGTATCTTTGTGGTCTTGTCGGACATGTTGGTTGTGAGTATCTTGCCGGGCCGCAGCACCAGCACGTTGACGCTGTCGCCCTCACTGGTCGGGATGACCCTGATGCCGAGGTCCCTCAACAGCCAGACGAAGTCGTGCGGCATGTGCCCTGCGTCCACCAGGACCATGTTCTTGCCGACCACGGCCACGCGGCCGTCTATGTGCTCGTCCTGGTGCGGCACGGGCACGCGGATCAGCCCTATGCCCAGGACGTTGAGGACCTCTTCCACCTGGCGTTCGCCTTCATCGTTGGTCAGGCCGCCGCGGCCCACGATGGCGTTCTCGCGGTTCAGTTGTATGAAGTTGCCGCCCTCGAAGACGCCGGTGCCGTGGATGGTGCGCAGGATGGGCATGCCCAACGATGCGATCTTGCGGGCGACCAGAACCTCCTCGCCCCGCCTGCGCTCCTGGCCCATGCGGCATACGATTGCCCCTCCGGGCACGGCCACGGCATAGTCGCGGCTCATGCATGCCATGCAGTGCTTGCCGTCGCCCGGCGGCACCACGCCGTCCAGGTTGACGACCTCTATGCCCTCGTTCTTCAGTATCTCGACCAGCCCGTCGTGCTGCTGCTGCATCAGGGCCAGGTCGGGCAGATCCTTGCCCGGCCAGAGCCACCGGCTGCCGGGGTCATAGCGCCAGTCCATCTCCTTGTCGTAGACGCCGTCCTTGATGCAGAGGATCTCCTCCTCCTGGGGCCGGTGGACCAACACCAGGCGCAGAGTGCCTGCCTCGTCCCACGCCCCCCACCTCCTGCCCCAGAAGCGCGCCAGGATCTGCTCGTCCTCGAACGGCGGCTCGGCGTAGAACGGGAAGTAGCCTTCAGCCCTCACCTTCTCCCAACCGAACATGCCCATATGCTGTTCTCCGCTGAGTGGCGCAGACTCTCAGTCTGCGGATCCGGCAGCGTCCTCAGGCTGGAGAGCCTGAGCCACAACGGCACGCCGGGCCCCTACGGCGCCTGCGATACCCCCTGGTGGAGCCCGGCGTAGGTGCCGGCCTCCAGCCCGAGTTCGCGCACGTGCGCGAACGTCAGCTCCAGCATCTTCATCTCGGGATCGAATCTGTCCAGCGACCAAGGATGCCAAACGAGCGAGACGAAGGTCAGCCCCTGCTCGGCGGCGCGGTCCAGGAAGACCCGGTTGACGGCGAACTCCTCCTGCGGCGTGCTGATGAAGGCGGGCGGGATGGCCTCCGGCATCTGCGGCGGCCAAAGGGTGATGCGCAAAGGACCCCAGTCGTTGTTGTCCTTCAGCAGGTTCTCATGCCAGCCGTGCGCCGGCAGTTCCCACAACTCGGGGAAGCCGTCCCGGCCGTAGTTGAACGGCTGATTGAGCGGCGCCGGCAGGCTGTAATGCAGCCCCCAGGCCAGGCTGCTGACGTAGCCGAGGCCCGCTTCTGCGAGCACTGCCAGGATGTCGGGCGCGCCTTTCATCCCGTCCGTGAATCCGCAGCCCGGCCGCAGCCCCACGCAGGGCCGCTCGAAGACGCGCTCCACCCACTCCTTGCCGAGCAGGATCTCCCGCCTCATCTCTTCCGCCGGGGCCGCTGCGCCGCAGAAAGGGTGGTCGCGCAGCGTCTTGTGCGACCAGGTGTGCGAGGCCACCTCGAAGAGCGGGTCGTCCAGCACCTCCCGGTAGCCGTCGCCGTCGGCTTCCAGCACCTGGCCGACGATGAAGAACGTCGCGGGCATCTGGAACCGGCGATGCACCTCCACGATCTTGCGGCAGGCCGCCAGGCACGCAGCGGACTCCGCGTCGTAAGCAGCAACGTAAAGCGTCATTATGGCGGCCCAATCGTCCTCATCGGCTGCCAGACCCCGGATGTCAGTCTCCCCGCCCGTGCGGCGAGCCGAGGGAGCCCGCGCCTCCACACCTGACAACCGTCACCTGACAACTGACAACTACCTCCTCACATCCAGGGCGTAGTCTTCGGGTCCGGTGTGCAGTAGGCCGACAGCACCTTGTTGATCCCGCTGGCGACGTTGCGGCAGTCGGCGGCGGTGTACCAC
>JAUVVP010000035.1 GCA_030604585.1 Planctomycetota bacterium
CGAGGCGGGAGGCCTGCTGGTCGAGGAAGGACCCCGTGCCGGCGGCGCACATGGCGTTCATCGCGAAGTCCTCGACGCGCACCGACCCGTCGTCGCCCCGCCCCAGGCGGATCAGTTTCGACTCGGTGCCGCCCACCTCGATGATGGTGCGCACCTGCGGCTCCAGGAAGGCGGTGGCCCGGCTCTGCGCCACTATTTCGTTGACGAACGGCACGCCGAGCAGCTCGGCGATGACCTTCGCGCCGGTGCCGGTGATGCAGAGCCCCTCGACCTCGTCGAACCGCTTCAGCACCTCGTCGAGCTGTTCGAGCGCCACATCGAGCGGCCGCCCGAAGACCCTCACGTAGCGAGAATCGAGGATCTCGCCCTCCTCGGTCATCACGACAAGGTCGGCGCTAATGGAACCGACGTCCAGTCCCACGTAACGCGACATGATTCCCGTCCCCCTGGTTTCCTATCGTTGTGGGTCGGGCGGCCCCGTCGGTCAGTCCGGGGCGGCCCGCCCGCTCAGTCGGTCACTTCGGCCGGATGGGTTATGCGGCCGGTAAGGGCGCTGGCCGCCGCCACTGCCGGGCTGCAAAGGTAAACCTCGCTGTCGGCATGTCCCATCCGCGTGCGGAAGTTGCGGTTCGTGGTGGCCAGGGCCCGCTCGCCCGCCGCCAGCACGCCCATGTGCCCACCCAGGCAGGGGCCGCACGTGGGGGTCGAGACCGCCGCCTCCGCATCTATGAACACGACAATCAGGCCCTCCTCGAGCGCCTGGCGGTAGATGCGCTGCGTCGCCGGGAAGACGATCAGGCGCAGCGTCGGCGCCACTTTCTTCCCGCGCAGTATCTCCGCCGCCGCCCTCAGGTCGCTGATGCGGCCGTTGGTGCACGAACCGATCACCACCTGGTCTATCCGCACGTCCGCCAGCTCCTCCACCGGCCGGGTGTTGGACGGCAGGAACGGCGCGGCCACCTGAGGGCTCAGCCCGCCGACGTCCCATTCGTGGGTCTCGACGTAGGCCGCGTCCGGGTCGCTCGCGTAGTACGTGCCATCGCGCTTCAGTCGGCCGTCGCAATACTCCCTGGTCGTCCCGTCCGGGGCGATGATGCCGCTCTTTCCGCCCGCCTCGATCGCCATGTTGCACATGGTGAAGCGGTCGTCCATCCGCAGGCTCTCGATGGCCGGCCCGCAGAACTCCATCGCCCTGTAGAGCGCCCCGTCCACGCCGATCCGCCCGATGGTGTAAAGGATCAGGTCCTTGCCGCCGACCCAGCGCGGCAACCGGCCGGTGAAGCTGAACTTGATCGACTCGGGCACGCGGAGCCAGACCTTTCCCGTGGCGAAGCAGGCCGCCAGGTCCGTGCTGCCCGTGCCGGTGGAGAAGGCGCCCAGTGCGCCGTAGGTGCAGGTGTGGGAGTCGGCCCCCGCCACCAGGTCGCCCGGGCCGACCAGGCCCTGTTCGGGCAGCAGGGCGTGTTCGATCCCGACTCGCCCCACCTCCCAGTAGTGTTCTATGTTGTGTTTACGGGCGAAGTTGCGAAGCGCCAGCGCCAGCGTGGCCGCCTTGATGTCCTTGTTCGGCGTGAAGTGGTCGGGCACCAGCGCGATGCGGCTGGGGTCGAAGACGCGCTCGAAGCCCGCCTTCTCGAACTCCTCGATGGCGATCGGCGCCGTGATGTCGTTGCCCAGGCACAGGTCAACGCGGGCCATGATGAACTGCCCCGGCCGGACCGCCTCTTCCCCGCAGTGCGCCGCCAGTATCTTCTCTGTGATCGTCGAAGCCATGAACGCCGCCGCTCGGCGCTTCAGTTGCGCCGAGAAAACTTACTTGCAGATTATCCCAAAGCCCCCAATTGAAACAGACATTAAAGCGCCCGGCCCGCTCGATTCAATGTCTGCCACTCAGTCAGCGGAACACCCCGCCACCTCCTGACCGTCCCTCGCCGGCGGCCGTCGGTACTCGCACTCGCCCTCGGACTCCCTCTCGCTCTCGCTCTCGCCCTCGCCCTCGCGCCTCCGCACGCAGCCGCCCCGAGCCACGGGCCGGCAGGCGTCCCTCACCCGGCACCGAAGACCGCTTCGACCAGCAGCTTCCTCGCCTCGCCCGCCACCGACGAGAAAGACTTGCCGTCCCTCCTGCCAAAGAAAGAGACCAGCCCCACCAGCATGCTCCAGGCCGCATCCACCGTCGCGCTGACCTCGGCGGCGGAGCGAGTGCCGTCAACCCGTTCGATCACCTCGGCGGCGATGGCCTTGCAGGCGTCCTCCTTGGCCTGAAGCCGCTCGACCTGCTCAGGCTCCAGGGCATCGCGCGTGCCGCCGTACTCCTTCTGGAGAAGGAAGAAGATGATGTCGAAGTACTCCGGGCAATCCTGGGCGAACCTCAGGAAGGCGTCGATCAGCGCCGCAGCCTGCTCGCGCGGCGACCCGTCCCCGGCGACCTCCGCCTGAAGCCGCTCGAGGAGCAGGTCGTAACCCTCGATCAGAAGCTCGGCGTAGAGGGCGCTCTTGCCCGGGAAGTAGAGGTAGAGGGTGCCGGGTGCCAGCTCAGCGGCCTCGGCGAGTTCGGGCATCGTCGTGCCGCCGTAGCCCTTCTCCCAGAAGAGCGCGCGGGCCGCGTCCAGGATATCCTGACGCCTGCGGCGCTTCTCGCGTCTGCGTCGTTGCTGCGTGCCCATGTGCCGCTTCCAAACGCCAGTCAGAGAATGAACAGCATTCATTATACTGGCCGCCCTCGGTTTGTCAAGCCTTTTTCTTGCCCCCGCCAGGCCGCAGGTGGAAGGGCCGTCGAAGAGGGATGACTAGCGGCTGGACCGCACCCCGAACGATGCCACGAAGCAGAAAGGGGCTTGGCGGGCGGCCGATGGACCCCTACAATGGAGCCGGCGGCGCCCGGCGTGGATGATGCTGCGAGGGGCGAGTGCGAAGAGTGACGCCGGTCCAGGAATGCGATGAGCGAATGTTGGAAATGCGGACGTGCGGATGCCAAGGTGGCCCGGGTGCTGTCGCTCTGCGCAGACTGCATCCGGGATGCCGACGATGATCTGATGGGCGAGATTGACGGGGTGCACGCCCGCGAGCGGGCGCGCTTCGGCCTGCCCCCCGGGCCGCCGCGGGAACCCGGAGGGCGGCTGTGTCGCTTCTGCCGGAACCGGTGCCGCATCGCGGACGGCGGGGCCGGCTACTGCGGCGTGCGGGTCAACAGGGGAGGGAAGCTCTCCGGCGGCATGCCGGACGGCGCTGCCGTCTCGTGGTACCACGACCCCCTGCCGACGAACTGCGTCGCCGACTGGGTCTGTCCCGCGGGCACGGGGGCCGGCTATCCCCGCTGGGCCTACCGCCGGGGGCCCGAGCGCGGTTACACCAACCTGGCGGTCTTCTACGAGGCGTGCACGTTCGACTGCCTGTTCTGTCAGAACTGGCATTACCGCAGGGGCCGGCAGGACGCACCGGGCCGCACGTCCGGCGAACTGGCCAACGCCGTTCTGTCGCACACCGCTTGCATCTGCTTCTTCGGCGGCGACCCGACCTGCCAGTTGCCCCACGCGCTGGCGGCGGCCAGGCTGGCCCGCAGGAACAACCCGGAGCGGATACTGCGCGTATGCTGGGAGACGAACGGCTCCATGGCGCCGTCGCTGTTGAAACAGATGATGAACCTGTCGCTTCAGAGCGGAGGGTGCGTGAAGTTCGACCTGAAGGCATTGGACGGGAAGCTGCACCGGGCGCTCTGCGGGGTGGACAACGCCCGAACGCTGGAGAACTTCGCGGCCGCCGCGCAACGTATCCCCGAACGGCCCGACCCGCCGCCCCTGGTCGCCAGCACGCTGCTGGTGCCCGGATACGTCGAAGCTGCGGAGGTCAAAGCGATCGCCTCCTTCATAGCCGAACTGGACTCGAACATCCCCTATGCGCTGCTGGGCTTTCACGGTGACTTCCTGATGACCGACCTGCCGGCGACCTCCCGGGCACAGGCCGAGAGCTGCCTCCAGGCGGCCGGGTCGGCCGGCCTGAAGCGCGTCAGGATAGGTAATGTTCACATACTGGACTCCGGCGGCGCCAACTGATGCGCGCCGCGCGGCGCCTGGGAGAGGACAACTACCATGAGGTTCGCCGGGATGCTTGCCGTCGCACTCGCGGCCGTCGCACTCGCGGCCGTCGTCTTGCGGCCGGCCGTCGCGGAGCCTGCAGGTGGGTCACCGGGGGCAGAGGGCCCCACGGTCTACGCCTGGTTCCCGAGGGACTTCAACAACTGGGATACACGCGCCATTGACTGGTCCGCGCTGACGCACATCTGTTACCGGTCGGTGGTGCTCCAGCCGGACGGCACGCTCAAAGAGCCGGTGAGCCGCTCCGACGTGAAGGCGCTGGTGGACGAGGCGCACGCGCACGGCGTGAAGGTGACCGTGCTGGTCTGGGGCACCGATTCGGCCGGAAGCTCCCGCTACCTGGCCCATCACGCCGAGGAGGCCGTCCAGTCGCTGCTGGATTACGTGAAGGCCAACGACCTCGACGGCGTGAACATGGACGACGAGACCTGGCGCGCCACCAACGGCGAGACCGGAGGACCCAACCGGGAGCCGGTGACGCGCTTCTTCCGGCTGCTGCACAAGGCGTTCAAGGAGGCGCGCCCGGACTACCACCTCTCCTGGGCCTCGCCGCCGGTGGTAAGCGCCGACGACCCCTACGGCGCCTCCTGGATCGATTACGAGGCCGTGGCCGATCTGGTGGACGCCTTGGCGATAATGTCCTACACGATGAATCCCCCCACCATCGGCTGGACCACGGGCGCCCAGCCCGTCGAGGGCGGCGGAAAGGTCAAGGGACACCCGCGCGATTACGTCACCTGCATTCGGGATTACGTGCAGGCCACCGGCGGCAGGGCGGAGAAGCTCCTGCTGGGCCTGAGCAACTACCGGGGGGGCACCGAGTGGACGTGCCGCTCGGGCGAGCCGCTCTCCCCCATCATCGGCAAGCCCCGCAAGCTGACCCCCGAGCAGGCCCGGGCCAACGCCGACAGGCACGGCCGCCGCTTCGACCCGAGACAGAAAGTCCCCTGGTACTGCTACCAGGAGGACGAGCGCTGGGTGCAGGGATGGTACGAGGACGAGGAGTCGCTTGCCGCGAAGCTCGAGCTGGTCGAAGCCCACGGCCTGCAAGGCATCTGCATCTGGGTGCTGGACGGCGCCGCCGAGCCGCCTTCCACGTTCGAACTCCTCCGCAAGCACCTCGCCCCGGGCGCTGTCCCAACGCCGAGCCGGGACGATGCGCATGCCGCAGACTCGGCTGCCGACAGGAACCGCCCTTGAGCTGGGAGCACTGACCCGATGGCGAACGACCGGGGACGGATGGCAAGGCCGGTTGTGCTGGTTGCCGTGGTGGCCGCGGCGATGCTGCTCATCGGGCTGTGCAGCGCCGCGCTGTTTACCGTAGCGTTCCTGCTGCCGGGGGGCCGGCCGGCTCCGGACCCTAAGGCAGCGCGCTTCCTCGCCATCCATGCCCTGCAACTGGCACGCGCCGCGGCCACGGGGGACGTCAAGGAAGCCAGGCGCTTGCTGGACCAGGAGCCGGACCTGGTCAGCTTCACCGAGGCCGGCGGGCAGACGGTGCTGCATGCCGCGGCCGGCGCAGGCCGGACTGAGATCGTCCAGCTCCTGCTGGAGCGCGGGGCGGACGTGAACGCGGCCACCAACGACGGCCTGACCCCCTTGCACGTGGCCGCCGGCCGCGGCCACCGCACCAGCGTCGAGCTTCTGCTTGCCCACGGCGCCGAGCCCGACGCCAGGTCCGCCAAGGGCCTCTCGCCGCTGCACTACGCGGCGTCGCGGGGCGACGAATGGGTCGTGGACCTGCTGTTGCGCGAGGGAGCGGACATGGACGCCATGACCGAGAAAGGCTGGACGCCTTTGCACATGGCGGCGCAGTGGCGCCACGCCGAAGCGGTGCAGCTGCTCCTGGCCAGGGGGGGAGATGTGAGCGCGAGGACGGAGGACGGTTACACCCCCTTGCACATCGCGGCGTTCGAGCAGCAGAAGAAGGTGGCCGGGCTCCTGCTGGCCGCCGGGGCGCAGCACGACATCCATTCTGCCGCGGGGTTGGGCGAGCTCGGCGTCGTCGAGTCCCTGCTCAGTGAGGACCCCGAGCTGCTCGATGCCGGCGACGGCCAGGGCCTCACGCCGCTGCATTGGGCTGCCGCAACCGGCCAGCGGCGCGTTGCCGACGTCCTGCTGGAACGAGGGGCGCCCATGGACATCTTCGCCGCTGCCGCGCTCGGCGACTTGCCGGCGCTCAGAGCACTGGTGAAGCAAGACCCCGGCCTGATCAACGCACGAAACCGGATGGGGTCAACGCCTCTGCACTGGGCGGCCGAGACGGGCCGGGCCGAGGCCGCCGAGTTTCTCCTCGCCCAAGGGGCGGATGTCAACGCCCGCGACGAACACGGCGCCACTCCCCTGCATGACGCGGCCTGGATGGGCCAGAAGGCAACGGTCGAGCTGCTGCTGGCCAACGGTGCGGACGCGACCGCCAGGAACGACTCCCACCTAACGCCGCTGTCCATGGCAATGGAGCGCGGGCACAGGGAAGTGGTCGGAATGCTGCTCAGGCACGCTGCGGCGAGGCCGAGGCCGGACAGGTAGGGCCTCCCGCGCGGCGGGCCGTCCGAACCCTGGCCGCCGCGATCGAGACGTGGTATATGTAACGAGCTGCGTCCCTGGCAAGCCGTTGCGCATCCCCCGGCTTGCAGGCAATTGCACTCTACTCAGGGCGGTGCTATGGAGGAGGCACGAATGTCAGCGTGGAAGTGGGTCGCCGTGGTGATAGTGCTGTCGCTAACGCCATCGTGCTCTTCGGACAGGGCGCAGCGCCGGCCTTACTTGATCATGGAGAACATGGACAATGCCGCCCGGCACATCGAGCGCGGCGAGGCACAGGAAGCGGCCCAGATATACCAGCTCGTGCTCCTGGCCGACCCGTCCAACGAGAAGGCCAAGGCGGCCCTGGCCGACATCGGCGAATACGACCGATGCATCCTGGAACCGAGCGTCCTGGGCAAGAACCTCGTCACGTCGCCGAAGAGGGAATCGCGCTTGCTCTGGCTGCTGATGTACCCGGTCAACCGTGTCCTCGACGTGCTGGACGTCGTGAGCGTTCACGTCGGACTGGAAGGCGGGCTTTACCTCGACGCGCACGCGACGCGGGCCGCCCAGGTTGCCCTGGGCGCGGGCGGCGGAATGCAACTGGGCTGGTGGCAGAAGCGCGAACTGGCCGCCGGCGCCGGGCACGTGGCCGGCATGGCCTTGGGCCCCTTCTCGCTCGAGGGCGAGGGCCTTACCAGGGCGGGCACCCGTGGCGCGAGGAGTGTGAGCGTCTCTCCCGGCCCCTTCAACAGACCGTCCGACCCTGCATACCAGCGGCACCGGGACTACTGGGGCGTCGGCCTTCGGACGGTTGCCCTGATCGTGGGAGCGGAGGTGGAGTTCCACCCCGTAGAGCTTGCCGACGCCGCCTGCGGCTTCTTCTTCGTGGATTTCCTCCGCGACGACATCGGCCGGACGCGGTCGCTGCGCCTGACGCGCGCGGATGTCGAGGCGATGGAAGACCTGATCGGCACGCTCTCGGCCTCCGAACTGCGCACGCGGACGAGGGGACGCACCGTCCGACCCCCGGAATCGGATGAGGACCGTGCTGCTGAGATGTCCGAAGAGCAACCGAGCGGGCCCGGGTCCGCAGCCGGAGAGAAGGGTCAGGCCCCTTAGCCCAGGCGGTCGGACGCCCTTTCCCCTTCTGCACGCAGCGGCGGAACGAGGCGCGTGCCGGACGCCCAATCCGTTGGACTCATCGGCGCAAATGCAATAGAGTTCCCGCACCGGCGGAGCAGGAGAACGCGAGGCGCTCGATGAAGTCCACTCAGGCCATGCTCGCATGCATCGTCGTGCTGGTGCCGGTCGTGCTGCATGGCGAAGCGCTTGCGCATGGCTGGGAAGTTGACCTCGGCGGGGAATGGCAGTTCCAGGCCGGCGACGACGCGCGCTGGGCCGCGCCTTCCTTCGACGACGCCGACTGGGAGACGCTGCACGCGCCGTCGTTGTGGGACAACCAGGGCTACCAGGACTACGACGGCTTCGGCTGGTACCGAAAGCGGTTCTCCGTCCCCGACGATCTGATAGGGAAGCCGCTCGCCTTCGAGCACGGCGGCGTGGACGACGATGACTGGGTCTACATCAACGGCACGAAGGTAGGCGAAGGTCGTGGCTGCTACAGGCCACGCTCGTACGTCATCCCGCCCGGCCTGCTCAGTGCGGGGACGGAGAACTTGGTCGCGGTCCGCATTTACGATGGCGCTATGGGAGGCGGTCTGGCAGTGGCACCGATCAAAATCAGGGAAGCGACGCTGAACGACAGGGTTGAGGTCGCCGCGCTGGAACTGGCCGGCGGCTACGGACAGGAGAACCTGAGCCTGCACGTGGAGATTGCCAACAGGGAGGACGTGCCGCACCGGCTCCAGTGCGCCTACAGCATCCGGGACTACTTCGGCCGCAGCCGGGCCGCAGGCGAGATCGAGTTCGACTTGCCGCCCGGCGGGGCGCTGAGCCGGGAGATCCGGTTCCCCGCAAGCGGGTGCACACGCTACAGGGCCAGGCTCGAGCTGGCCGAAGACGGGCAGACCATGGACGTCTTCCGCTACCTCGTCGCCGACGCGAAGGGCGAGGCGCGGGGCACGTTGAACCTGTCCGGCGAGTGGGAGATGCTCGCCCCGGCCGACGACGAGCTGGTCTTTCCGCCGACGGGCGAATGGCAGACCGTTCAGGTTCCCACGCGCAGGTATGGCGGATGGCAGGGGCAGAACCACAGGGCCTGGTTCAGGAGGTCCGTCGCGCTGCCGGGCGATATGAAGGGAAAGCGGCTGAAGCTGCGCTTCGAAGCCGTCGCCCACCACGCGCAGGTCTACGTCAACGGCCGGAAGCTGGCCGAGCACCTGGGCGGCTTCGAGCCCTTCGAGGTGGACATCACGTCCGTGGCCCGCTGGGACGAGCCGAATGAAGTCCTGGTCGGGGTGACGGACTGGGTGGCCGGCCTGGTGGAAGGCTTTGAGCCCTGGGGCGGCGGGCGACGCGGGCCGAACGACTCGATGGTGATCCCCTACGGCTCCCGACCTCCGACGCGCAGGGGCATCTGGGACGACGTCTACCTGACGGCGCACAACGAGGTCAGCATCGGCGACGTCTTCCCCGTCACCTCCCTTCGCGAGGAGAAGCTGCGGCTTCAGGTGCAGTTGCGCAACGAAGCGGACGTTGCGCGCGAGGTCACGCTCCAGAGCGCCGTCTTCGATGGCGACGAGGAGGTGCTCTCCCTGCCGGCTCAGTCGGTCGCCCTCGGGCCCGGCGAGGCGCGCACGGTCGAACTGGAGCAGGACTGGGACTCGCCCCGCCTCTGGTGGCCGGACGACCCCCACCTCTATCGCCTGCGCACCAGGCTCATCTCGGACGGCCACCTGCTCGACGAGGTCAACACGCGCTTCGGGTTCCGCGAGTTCTGGATTGACGGCATTGACTATCGCCTCAACGGCGTCGTCTTCAAGCTGCGCGGGCTCATCTGCCCGCCGACCGGCGCGGGGCGCGAGGAGATCAGGGACTACTATCTGCGCGGCAGGGAGTGCAACTTCTCGCTCGTCCGCTTCCACATGCAGCCGCGCTCCCGCTACTACTACGACATCGCCGACGAGGTCGGCATGTGCGTGAAGGATGAATCGGCCTTCTACTGCGCGTCCTACACCTATGCCCTGGCGGATGAGCGGCTCTGGCGGAACCTGGCCGCGCACGTAAGGGGCATGGTGCTGCGTTCGCGCAACCATCCCTCGCTCTGCATCTGGAGCGTCGAGAACGAGATACTCCACTGCGGCGGCATCCGCGACGAGAAGGCCGGGGCCCGCATCTTCGAGCTGGGCCGTATCATCGCCGAGCTGGACCCCAGCCGCCCCATCGAG
>JAUVVP010000329.1 GCA_030604585.1 Planctomycetota bacterium
CGCGCCCGGGCACGGGTGAATGGGCCTGGCACCAGGGCGTTGACTCCCGGGCGGCCCTGGCCTTCCTCGAGGAAGTCCTCGCCCAGAGTCGCAAGAAGACGGTGCAGTTGGCAGCGGCCAGGATGCTGCAAGAGATCGGCCAGGAGCCGGACGCGCAGGTCCTGCTGACCCTGGCCGAGGAGCCGGCCAGGCAGCTTAGGCCCGAACAGGCCGGGCGCGCAGGCCCAGGCCGGGGCGGACGCGGAGGCCGTCGCGGCCCGCCTGCCGGATTCAGACCGCCCACCGGTGGGGGCAGACGCGGTCCGGCCGCAGCGGTCGAGTCGTACGAGCCGCTCGGCTACGCAGAGCCGACGGGCGTGGCCCGGGTGCCGAGCGACTTCACCCTCGAGGGAAGAGCCCAGCTCTACGCGCTCGGCCTGCTGGTCAAGAGCGCCGATGAGGCGGTCTCCGCCCGCCTGCGGAGCCTGGTGGACGGCTATGTGGACATCAACCTCAGGGCGGCCGGGATGCGCGCGCTGGGCAAGATAGGGACGGAGCAGAACCTGGAGTTCCTCCGGGCCAAGGCCGTGAGCCGCAGGGGAAGCTACGGCAGCCTTCCCGAGCTCCTGGCCGAGCTTCAGGACCGGCTGGCCGCCATGGCCGCCCTCGGGGTGGCGCAGGACACCGAGTTCCTGCCGCAGCTTCTGGACGTTCTGCATGAGACCGCCCCCGAGAAGGGCGCCATCCAGGACCTGGAGGACGACTACGCCGACCTGAGCGGGTGGTGGGAGGCGACGCTCTGGACCGGGGCCTGCAAGTCCCTGGCGCAGGTGTGCCGCCACAAGCAGCTCTTCGAACTGACCGCCGACGGCGAGCTACAGCAGCAGACGGCGAGCCGGCTCATCTCCCTGATCGAACGGCCCGGTGCGGCGAGGGCATCGCTGCGCGATGTGCGCCAGGACCTGCGGGCAAAGGCCGTGCGCGCCTTCGGGCGGTGCGCCGCCCCTTACGATGAGGGCGTCAGACTTGTGCTGAGCCGGCTGGCTATGAGCGTCACTCAGCCCGCAGAGCAGCAGCAACAGAGGACGCGTGGCGGCGCGCGTAGCCGTAGGAGCGGCGGCGCACGCAGAAGCAGAAGGGCGGCGCCCCAGAGGAGACAGGAGAGAGCGCCCGCCGAGGCCCTTAAGGGCGCCTTGCGGGACGCCGTGGCCCACATGGCCGTCCGGGGCGCCGGGCTGTCCCTGTTGACGGAGATGCCCTCCCTGCTGCCGGAGTCGGGTAAGGCCAGTGCCGTCTGGAGCGGGCTGATGAAGACCATGGCCGAGGCGCCGACGCCCGAATACTTCGCGCTGGTCAACATGGTCTTCCCGGCGCTCGACATGAAGACGCGCGTGCTGATACTGGCGCTGGTGGAGGGCAAGCCGACCGCAAGCGGCCGTGAATACGCCAGGTTCCTGGCGAAGCTGATCACGGGGCCGTCCTGGGACCAGGTTGTGGGGGAGGCCATCAAGTCAGATCCGGCACGAGCCACGGGTCTGCGACCCCGACTGGTGGCCGACCTGAAACACCTGATTCAGGTAGTTGAGGTCTCGGGGGCGCCGGGCAGGCCGGCGGCAGCCCGCGGCCCGGTCCAGACGGGCCCGCCCCCCGAGATCCAAAGGTTGCGTGAGGAGATGCGCAGAGCGGGACAGCTCGGTCGCGGCGGCCCGCGCAGCTCATTCGGCCCCGGCGGGCGGGGGCCGTTCGGCCCCGGCCGCGCCGGGCAGGCCGGGTTGAAGTACATCCGGCGCGGGCCCCGGCGCAAGCAGCCGTGGTCCTACTCCATCGAGACGCAGGGCGACGCGGCCAGGCTGGCGCGGCGCAAGTGGGCGTTGGTTGACGCGCTGTTCCAGGGCAGTCCGAGCGCCGTGCTGGACGCCTTCGAAGGGGAGAATCTGGTAGAAGAGCCGGCGTTCGGCCCCTCGATAGCAGCCCGGTGCCTCCAGTCGACCCGGCTCGCGCGCGAGGATGTGATCCAGCGGCTGCGTGACATACTGGTCGGCAAACCGGCAACGGCCCCGCCGGTGACCCCCGGTCCGGGCTTCGCACCCGGCGGCAGGCCCGGCCCGATGGCGCAACTGGCCGGCAGGGCGAGCTCGCTGGCCACAAAGCGTGCCGCCGTGGCCGCCTTGCGCAGGATCGGCGGCGACGATGCGGCTGAGGCGCTTTTCGTGGCCCTTGTCGGCCCGCCGGTTGAGCAGCAGGCCGCTGGAGTTGGGATGGGCGCGATGCGGGTGATCCGCGGCAGGCCAATGGGCCCGCCAAGTGGCGCAAGGGGTCCCACCGGTGGAAGGGGGCCCACCGGCGGAAGGGGTCCCACCGGCGCAAGGGGTCCTATGGGCGCCATGGGAGGCCCGGGCGGCGTCGGCCTCCCGGCGGAGCTGCCGCTGGCGGCCTACGCCGCCAGGTCGCTGGGCACTATGGGCCGCGACGACCTGCTGCAAGCGGCTCTCAATGCGCAGGGCCACAGGTTCTTCGGTAGCAGCCCGACGGCCGTTCAGAAGGCGGCCCTGACGGGGATGGCCTACCTGCCGGCCGACCGTAATCCGGTCCGGCTTCTGGACCGTCTGTTGGGGCAGGCGACAACGACCGAGCTGAGGGAGGCCGCCGCCAAGGCCATCGTGACGGCGCTTCGGCGCGCCGCCTCGACCTGAAACGGCCGGGAGGCCGCTGACCGGTGAGCATCGGCGATGAGCTGGCCGAGCAGATGAAGCAGGCCCTCAGGGGCCGCCAGAAGGACCGCCTGAGGGCGCTGCGCCTGCTGAGGGCCGAGCTGCAAGTGGCCGAGACCTCAGGGGAGGAGTTCAACGAGGTGGATGTGGTCAAATCCTTCGCCAGGAAGCTGCGCAAGAGCGCGGAGGAATACGACCGCCTCGGGCTTGCCGAGCGCGCCGAAGCCCTGCGCGCCGAGCTGCACACGGTCGAGGAGTTCCTCCCCGAGCAGATGAGCCGTGCCGAACTGGCGGAGCTGATTGCCAACCTGATCCGGGAGAACGACTACGGCCCCCGCGACATCGGCATCGTGATGAAGGCGGTCATGAGCCGGCATGGGGACGTAGTGGACGGCCGGCTGGCCCGCCAGCTCGCCATGGAAGAGCTGGGCGGGCGCCAGTAGGCCCGCCCGCAGCGCGCTGAGGCGGTCCTCCCGGCGGCTCCGTTCCTTTCTGCCCCGGCCCTCTCCTCAGGGAGCAGGAGAAGCGGGTCCGTCCGCTTTCGGGCCGGGCGTCGCTCCCATTCTCACTCCGGGGTTCAGCGGTGAGCCGGCAGGATCTGCGCAAACTGGTCGAAGAGCACTACGACCGCATCTTCCGGGCGGCGCGCTTCATGTGCGCCGACCTGGCCGCCGCTGAGGACCTGGTCCAGGAGACCTTTCTGGCGGCGGCGCAGTCGCTCGGGCGCTTCGAGGGGCGCTCTTCCACCTACACCTGGCTCTACGGCATCCTGCTGAACAAGTTCCGCCGCTGGCTGAGGCACAAGGGGCGCTCCGCTCTGTCGCTGCAGAGGATGGGCGAAGGTGACACGGGCCGCGGCGCCGATGAAGTGCTCGAGACGGACTACCCCAGGCCGGAGCAGAACGCCGAGCGCAGGGAGGCCGCCGAACTGGTGCGCGCGGCCATCGAGCACCTGACGGTCGAGCATCGCAGCGTCATCACCCTCCGCTATATCGAGGACATGTCCTACGATGAGATAGCCCAGGCGCTCAATTGCCCGGTCGGGACGGTGAAATCGCGGATTCACTACGCGCTGCAAAGGATCGCCAAGAGCCTGCCCGGCGCCGGCGCGCTCGTCGAGTGATGAGGCCCTGAACGGGCGGCCCTTTGAACCCGGCGCC
>JAUVVP010000109.1 GCA_030604585.1 Planctomycetota bacterium
ACCTCGCATAGGACCTCGATCTGCCTCTCCGGCTCAAGCACAGCCATCGGGAACACCTCCCTCACAAGACATGAGAACCTCCCTCGGAGCCCCCCATTCCGCAAACGGCACAGACGCCTGCGGGCTATTGCCTGCGACGTTCACCCAGCAGCACCAGATCGCGCAGGGTTTGTAAACAACCAAGCTCTGGTGGAGGCCAAACCGTGGGTGAGATCATCGACCTTCAGTCGGCACGATGCAAGGGGACACTGCTCCGTACATACTCATCCTCACTGGTATTCTCGCTGCAATTCCGTCTCAAGTGACGGCTGGTCTTGACTTGCCCCCCAGCGTTAGTGCCACTTGTTATGTTAGTATTCCTGCCCCGGCCATTGCCGGCTGGCGGACCGGATCGGAGCCAGATGGCAATGGCTCAAACCCCTCCGGCAGCAGTGTCCATCGCCTCGCCCTTGCGCGGTGCCTCGACGGGGAGCATCGGCAGCGCCTCCATCGCCCCTGCCACGTCGAGCAGCTCCGGGTCGGTGTAGACGTTCATGGTGAGGTCGAGCGAGGAGTGGCGCAGGGCGGCCTGGGCCGTGCGGGGCGGGACGCCGTTCTTGCTGAGGTGGGTGCCGAAAGTGTGACGCAGCGCGTGGAGGTCCACCGTGCGGCCACACTCGTCCTCTTTCGGGATGTCGGCAGCTGCCAGGTCGCGCAGCCAGCCCCCGGTCACGCGGTAGGTGAGGCCCTCAGCGGCCACGCGATTCCTCCCTGCGCGTGACTGCTTGCCGGCAGGCCTTCGCCGCTGCCCCCCTCAGAACTCGGGCGAGTTCTGAAGGTGCACCTCCTGCGTCAGGATCTCCTCGGGCGTGAGACCGCGCTCGCGGATGTGGATCAGCTCCAGGGCCGTCATGCTGTAGAGGAGAGGATAGCGGTCCCGGCGGTTCAGCAGGACCTCGCGGAGGAACCCGCTCAGGACGTCCCAGTGCATCTGGTGGCCGAGGCGGATGGGGATCGGGCTGCTCGGCCAGTCGTGACCGCTCAGTTCGAAGACCGTCTCAGGCTGGCTGAAGTACCAGGCATCGAACGACTCGACGAAGGCGTTCACCCCCTCCTCCACGGTGTCGGCCTCGTAGCCGTAGCTCAGGTCGCCCTTCACTTCCCAACTCGCCACGGGACTCTCGCCCAGGAAATGGTAGGGCGGGGCGTAGTAGTCCGGGTAAGCCTTCTCGACGGAGCGCCAGTTGTACTCGATGTTCTTGGCCCAGAATGCCTCGCCGATCGCCTGGCGCAGATCCTGGCGGCTGATGACGGGGTCCCAGGGCCGGTGGAAGCCGCCGCCGCCGCTCTTCCAGTGGTAGATGCGGTCACAGCCCATGATGTTGCCGTGCAGCCAGTTGGTGCAGCCGCCGCAGTCCAGGCGTACCTCGTCGGGCGTGCGGCCGCGCAGGGACTGGCCGTCCGGGTTGTGGTGCAGCGAGTGGTTCTCGAACTCGCAGCCCCTGTCGAAGCAGCGCTGAAGCAGCATGGTGGCATACTGGAAGTCGTGCCGCGAGAGCGGCGCCACGTACATCCTGGGCGCCCATCGCACGTCGCGGCCGGCCAGCTCTTCCATCAGGCCCACGAAGCGCTCCAGGGACTCGATGGTGGTGCAGTCGTCGAACGTGACGTGCAGGTAGCGCGGCTTGCTGGATGTGTCAGGCGGCGGGGCCGGGAGCGGCGGGGCGGGGCGCGCCATCACGGCGGGCCCTGCCCCAAGCTTTGCCAGCGCGGACTTCATGGCCTGGAACGTCGAGCGGTCGTCCTCGGCTTCCAGCGCGACTGCCAGCGGCGCCACCGAGCCCGGCGAGCCGAGCTTGCCCAGCAGCTTGGCGGCCAGCCGCCGGACGGCGGCGTCCTCGTGCCCGAGCGCCTCGTACAGCTCCTCCAGCCCGAACGTGCCGCCCAGCGCGGCGATGGCGTAAGCCAGGTGCAGCCGCAGGTGGAAGATGTCCCTGGGCTGGCTGAACTGCTCGTAAGCGACCCTCAGGTCAGCCAGCACGCTCCCATCGCCCAGGTCGGCCACGGCCTCGGTGGCCATGTAGAAGACGCGATGGTTGTAGAAGCTGGCGACCTGGCCCGTCTCCTCGTCGATTGCGCGCGGCTTCAGAAAGCGTTCGGTGAGCAGGCGTGCGGTGTCCGGCGGGCGGAACTTCCGCAGGCCCATCACGATGAGCCGCCGATGCTGACGCCAGGCGCTCGTCTCGATCGCGTCGCGGAGGATGGGCCCGACCTCCTCACCGCCGTGCAGCACCAGCAGGTTCAACGTCTCCATGCGCGCGAACCCGCCCGGATAGTCGAACTTGTCCTTCGCAAGCTGGACCATCTCGTCGGCGTACGCGGGGTCGCCCATGATGCGCAGGGCGCGGATGGCGAACGTGCCGGGGCTATCCTCACCGAAAGCCCTGCACTCGCGCGCTATGCGCAGCAGCTCAGGCGTGGCTTCCTTCAGGTCCATCAGCACGGCGCACTTGGCGGCCATCTGGAGGACGGGCTTCGCGCTCTCGCGCTTCAGCACCTCCAGCACTGTGCTGCGGCCGGCATCGCTTCCCAGGCGGTGGAGGGCTAGGGCGGCAGCCATGCGGTTGAAGTGCTCGTCCTGCCGCAGGACCGAGCTGTCCGTCGGGCCGCTCCTGCGCCATGCGCCCGAGCCCGAGTAGAGCGTGTGCGTGAGGGCCGCCTTCAGGACGGGGATGGCACGCGGGTCGCCGAGCTTCTCCAGGACGGCTATGGCGCCGCGGCGCACCCACGGCGACTCGTCCTCCATCGCTGCGACCACGGGCTCGAAGGCCGAGTCATCGTGCGTGAAGACGAGTTGCCCGATCGCTGCCTTCCGCACGTCCAGGTCTTCGCTCTGGAGGGCCTCGCAGAAGGTGGCGACGTGCTCGGGGTTGTTCTCGAGCCCGAGCCGGTAGAGGCGGGCCATCTCGGGCCCCCTGTCATCGAATGTGAATGTGCTGATCGGGTGGTTCCGGGCAGAAGCCAGCCTTTGTGGCAGCAACAGCAGCAGGGCCAGCGCGACGAACAGGCACGTGCCGGGGCACTTCATGGGGCAGCCCTCGCACAGGGGGAAAGATGACCCAGGCCGGTCCTGAGGCCAAAGAAGCGCGATACTAACACGTCCTTCAAGCGCCGGCAAGGCCCGTGACAGCCTCATCGCGGCATCCCTGACGGGCCGCGGCGATGAACTGGCCCTCGCAGGTCAGACGCTGCAACCCGTCCTATTCCCAGTAGTAGACCCCCAGGCCGCTCTCCCGCTCGATGGCAATGGGGTTACCCTCGGCGTCGCGTGTGTAGGCGAACTTCACCAGCACGCTCCCGTCCGAGTCTTTCTTGGTGACCTTCTCGTTCAGTCGCCCCGCCCCGTCGTAGAGGAAGTAGGTCGTCGCCGCCACTGCGTGGCCATGCAGAGCCCTACCGAGTGCGCTATTGGTCACTCGGCAACGAGATAGGATACGGTCACATGCGCGGCCCCAACACGCCGGCGGAATACGCTCAGGTGGCTGCGGCCTGCGCCAGGATGATGAGGGCCGTTGACCCGTCCATCGTGCTCGTCTCCTCCGGCGTGTGGAGCCAGGAGGAGTGGTACACCACGGTACTGGGCGGCATTGGCGACTGCTTCGAACACGTTTCCCACCACGAGTACACGGCGGTGATGAAGGCCTTCGGAGGCACCAGGGGGCGACAGGAGCTACGGCGCCTGGCGTCGGCGGGGGCTCTGGCCCTGCACGGTCTGGAAGAGCTGCGCGGGCTGATGCGGAGGAGGCCGCACATTAGCTCCCGCCCGCCTGGCCGCGGCGGGGGAGGATGTGATACTGCAGATGCTTAGAAACGGAACTGAGATGGGAGCCAGTCCCGTGCTTGCCGCCAGCGGTGCCGCCGCCGGGCTCCCGTCACATTGACTAGGGAGGCCCGACGGAGTACTATACCCGGCATTCGGAGCCGGGATCCCCTTTTGCACAAGCGGCCAGGAGAGAGCGATGACGGCATATCGGTGGCTTTGGACGGCGGCTGTCGCCTTTCTGATCTTCGGTGGAGAGCAGAGCATGTGCGAGGCACAATCTGACCGGCATGGGCATCTGGAGCCTTGGGCTTCCGACACCCACCCCACTGACGTGCCCAGGCAGCACGTCGAAGGAATCGCCGCCGGACGGCATGAGTACACCGTCACCCAGGACGGCACCATGGACGGCCGGAATTGCTGCTCGCCGATGGGCGTGGGCATGAACGTGGAGGGCGCCCTGGAGCAGACCTGGGAATCCAACCGCGTGGTGCGCATGGAGAACGTGGGCGACACCGACGTTGTCAACCCCTGGCTGTCCAACGGCCGGAACCTGTTCCGCACCGTGGACGAGATCGTCAATGCAGCGATCACGCCGGGCATGAGCGACAGCGAGAAGGCCAAGGCCATCTGGTTCCAGGAATGCCGCTACCGCTATCACTTCGACAGCGGAGAGTCCACAGACCCCGTGAAGGTGTACAATGTCTACGGCTACTATACCTGCGGCGCCAATGCCACCCACTTGACCGGGTTGTGGCGTCATGCCGGCCTCAGAGTCAGCCCCTCAGCCGGGACCATAGGGCACACGACCTCGCGGGTCTTCTTCGATGGCCGTTGGCACTATCTGGACGGCAACCAGCATACCCTCTTTCTGCTGCGCGACAACGAGACCGTGGCCGATGATCAGGACCTCGTACGCGATCACGACCTGGTGAAGCGCGCGCACACCATGGGCATACTCCTGGGCGATTACCGTCGCATGAACGAGACCTTTGCTGCCTTGTTCGCAGCCGAGGCTGTGGTCAGCGGCGAGCGCAACTGCCGTCACGGGACAACCATGAACATGATCCTCAGGCCTAGCGAAGCCCTGGTCTGGCGCTGGGGACATCTCTCCCCGCCCAAGCTCCGCGGCAGAGAAAAAGCCAACTATCCGGATACGATCTGCAACGGCCTCTGGGAGTACCGGCCGGATCTGTCCGGGGACCTGTGGCGGGACGGAGCGGTCAGCGTGGAGAATGTCAGGTCCGGGCCGGACGGCTTGTCTGCCGAAGAGGGCAAGGATGGGACCATCATCTGGGCCGTGCAGAGCCCGTACGTGCTTGTCGGCGGCAGGCTGGAGAAAGAGGACAGCGGCGCGCAGTTCGCGGTCTCGTTTGACGACAAGCCATGGCAGAAGGTGGACGGTGCGAACCTGGACAGTTTCTTTCCGGCCACAGGGCAATCCCCGCGCTACAGCTACCGGCTCCGCTGCCAGTTGTCAGGTGCAGCCCGGCTGAAGCGTCTGGCCATCATCAATGATCTGCAAATGGCGCCTCTGGTGCTGCCGGGCATGGCCGTGGGTGAGAACACGTTCACTTACGAGGACGAGACAAAGGGCGAGCGCTCCGTGCGCATCACGCATGAGTGGGTGGAACGTTCCGCGTCCAGGCCGCCGCAAGCTCCATCGGCAACCGTGGCCCCCGTGGACGGAGGCGAGACGGACGGCACGGACATCGTCTTCCAATGGGAGGAAGCCGCGGATCCCGACGGCGACAGTATCGCGGACTACCACTTCGAGCTTGCCGACCGGCCTGACATGCGGTGGCCTCTGTCCACCAACTTCTACCGGCTCATTTCCCGCACCAGAGACAAGGGCAAGGCGCAGTACACGCTGCCCTATGTGGGGCTGCTGACACCGGACAGGAAGTACTACTGGCATGTGCGTGCCAAGGACGAGAAGGGCGTGTGGGGACCGTGGAGCAGGACATGGAGTTTCACACCTGGTGGACCGGCCCATCCGCTCGAGGTAACCGTGGAATATGACAAGAACAAGCGCCACGGCATTCTCAAGTGGAAGCCCAACCCGGTGGGCCGCCGTCCGGTCAGCTACCGGCTCTACGGAAGCGATGAGAAGGGCTTCTCGGTCAGCGACGAGCCGTACAAGGTGGTGGTGGGTGCAAGCAAGGAACTCACGTCGCCTTTCCCGGCCAACTTCATCGCCGAGGTCACAGCGACCCAGCTTGCTGTTGTGGGTGCGGAGACTGACTTGCCTGCGGCCAACAAGGCCTACTACCGGGTGGTGGCGGTTGACAGCAGAGGCAAACAGAGCGGACCGTCGGACTATGCCACTGCGCCGCATCCCGTCATCTACACCAGAGCGGTAACGACGGCCCGGGTGGGCGAAGAGTACCGTTATCAGGTCAGCGCCATCCGGTCCCTGGGCGACTTGAGGAATCGTGTTGTGGACGGCAACCTGACCGGTAGCTTCTGGGACATAGACCACCCAGTGTACGTGCTGGAGCAGGGGCCCAGGTGGCTCAGGATAGATAAGACCACGGGACTGGTGTCCGGCGCGCCCGATGCGTTGGGAACGGCCGATGTGGTGGTCACTGTCACCATCGACCGCGAGGTGCGCGAACTGGACGAAGGCAAGCTCGGCTGGGGCCAGGAATCAGTCGTCGGCACCAGCATCGAGCGTGTAGGCAGCGACACGCAACGGTTCGCCATAGAGGTGGGCAAGTAGGGGCGCGGGCGGGCCGCCGAAGGCGCGTGGTATTCGAACTTCAGCCGCCACAGGCAGACCGTTGACCTGCACGCGCTGCGCCACACGTTCGGGACCTACCTCAGCAAGAACGGCATTGCCCCTCGGACGGC
>JAUVVP010000065.1 GCA_030604585.1 Planctomycetota bacterium
CGAAACCCGTCATCGCCGAAGCCCTGAAGGTCTCGCTGCGCACCGTGCAGCAGTGGGCCCGCGAAGAGGCACTGAGCGGCCACCCCTGGCGGCGCGAGGCTGAACCGGTCCCGACGACGGCTGCGGGCCGGCCGGCTCCGCGCAGCAAGGGCGCATCCCCCGCCGAGGAGATATGCCGCAGGCTCGAAGAGCGGCTTGAGCGCCTGATCGAGGCCGGCGAGACCGCGAAGGACGGCGCGCGCCTGGAAGACCGGATGCTGAAGATCTGCAAGGTGCTGGAGCACCTGCGCGCCGGCCGGGACGAGGTGGGGGCGCAGCTATCGGCGATGAAGCGGTTCGCCGCCTTCTGCCTGCGCACGCTCTCCGAGGAGGAGATGACCCCGGTTCGCAAGGCGATACGGCTCTTCGTGGAGAACCTGAAGAAGGAGCACTCTTGATGTGGCTTCAGACCGTCATCTCGGCCCTGTCGGCGCTCTTCGGCGGCTTCGTGGGCGGCTGGGTGGTGGCGTTCCGACTGGGACGGTGGCGCCAGCGCGTCGAGGACCACCTGGAAAGCATCGAGTCGCGCCTGCTGAAGGGCGACCGGGCCATTGACAGCGTGCCGGTGCTCAGCACGCGAGTGGACCTGATCCTCGAGGAATTGCGCCTCATCAAGGCCGAGATGCGGCAGGACCGCAAGCAGTTCGTGAGCCATGAGGAATGTGACCGGAGGCACGATGATGCTCGCCCGTGAGGACGTGGAGAAGTTGCTGGCCGACCTGCGGCGGCGCCGCCAGGAGGCCGAAGCCGAGGCCGGGCACGCCGCCGAGAAGCTGGCCCGCCTGGCCGGCGGCATAACGCCGCTCCTGGAAGTGGACGCCGAACAGGTGCGCGCCGTCGCCGATACCTTCACCGACGCGGTGAAGCGGCTGAAGGAGCTGGAGCGGTCCGCCCGCGAGCTGCGGGCGCTGCTGATGTGAGAAAGGCGATTGACTATGCCTGAAGGACGAGAGCGAGATTTGCCCGCCTGTTCGGCGGGGGGAGAGCGAGAGCGAGCAACTGACAACTATCAACTATCAACTATTAACGAGAACAAGTGGGAAAAGGAGCGCCAGCAGCAGTGGACTGGACACGGCAACATGAGCAGAAGCGGCTGCGCATCCTGGAGATGATCAGCCGCAAGGCGCAGCCCTTCGAGGACCTGAGCGATGAGGCGGCGCGGGCGCGGCGCGCCGCGCCCCTGCTCGAATGGTGCCGCACCTACCTGCCGCATTACTTCGACGTGCCGTTCGCCTCCTTCCATCAGCGGATGGTGGACGCCGTCGGCGAGCCGGGCATGCTCAGCTTCGTCTGCGCCTTCCGGGGCGCCGGCAAGAGCGTCCTGCTGACTCTGGCGCGGCCGCTGCACCGGGCGCTGCGCGACGGGGTGCCCTACTTCATCTACGGCAGCCAGGTGCAGAAACTCGCGGCGCAGAACATGGACTACGTCCGATTGGAACTCGAATACAACCCGCGCATCGGCGGCGACTACGCCGAGCCGCAGGTGGCCGGCCCCCAGGCGGAATGGACGGTGCAGGCCACTGGGCATCGTGGCCCGACGAAGTTCGAGGCCTTCGGCATCGGCATGAGCCCGCGGGGCCGGCGCCACGGCGAGCATCGCCCGACCGAGTTCGTGGGCGACGACCTGGAGGACGCCGAGCTGGCCCGCAACCCCGAGCGCGAGAAGAACCTGTGGGACTGGCTGATGGACGAGGTGGTGCCGGCGATGGAGCCGGACCTGTTCGCCTTCACCGTGCTGGGGACGACGTTCGGGCCTCACTGCATGATGGAGCGGGCGCGGCGCCTGGCCCAGAGGCGCGACGGCGGCGGGCGGCCGCTGGCCCGCATCTTCGTGCAGAAGGTCACCGACGGCGGCCGCAGCGTCTGGCCGGAGCGCTTCGGCGACGAGACGCTCTCGCGCATCCGCGCCACCATCGGGCTGCGCAACTGGCTGCGGAACTACGCCCTGGAACCCGAGGACCCGACCAGGCCCTTCCAGGCCAAGTGGATGGGCAGCTACCGGCCCGAGGAGGTTGACGTGCGCGCGCTCGACGTGGTGGCCTTCCTCGACCCGGCGGTCAGCCAGAGCGCCTCGGGCTGCCCGCGCGCCCTGGTGGCCGTCGGCGCCGACCGCGCCAGCGGCATCCGCTACGTGCTGGAGGCATGGATCGAGCGGGGGACGCCGATGGAGATGATCGGCAAGCTGTTCGAGTTCAACCGCCGGTTTCGCCCGCGCGTCATCGGCATCGAGACCAACGGGGGCTATGCGCTGATCCGCCCCCTGCTGGCCGTCTACGAGGAGCGGCGGCGCGAGCGGCTGCCGGTCCGCTACGTCAACCACACGCGGCCGAAGGACCTCCGCATCGAGATGCTCTGCTCGCAGTTCGAGAGCGGGCGTTGGCTATTCCGCCAGAATCCCAGCCCCGGCGTCAAGATGCTCCAGGAGCAGTTCCTCAGCTACCCGGACGGCTACGTGGACGGACCGGATGCTGCGGCCGGCTGCGACGAGCTGCTGCCGGCGGCCTTCGCACTCGCCGGCTCGGACGCCGGTTACATGAGCCTGCAGAGAAGGACCGATTTCGGATGCCTGTGATCGCGGTGATGACAATGCGCACGCAAGACCCTCGCTCTCGCCCCGCCGAACAGGCGGGTAAATCTCGCACTCCCCCCGCCGAACAGGCGGGTAAACCTCGTTCTCGTCCTCTTAGTCGGTCGTTCCACAGTCAAGGAGAGCAAGAGCAACGCTTGGCCGCCCTGCCGTACGGCAGGCAAGCGGTACGGCGGGGACGACGAGCGGGAGAGGGAGAGCAAGAGCGAGGGTTGGCCGGTTCCGGCGGCGAGAGCGAGACAAGCAAGCAACTATCAACTAACAACTAACAACGCTTGCCCGCCGTACGGCGGGAGCAAGAGTAGGAGAACGAAAAGCCGATGGCCGTCACACCCAACACCGAGACCATTGCCGAGCCGTCCGCGTTCGGCGCCCGGACCGTGGTCGGGCACGTAGACATTGACACCCTGACGCCGCGGCGCATCAAGCGGATGCTGCTGGCGGCCGAGTCGGGCGACCTGGCCGCGCAGGCGGAGCTGTTCGAGCGGATGGAGGAGAAGGACGGCGAGCTGGACGCCCATCTGCGCACGCGCAAGGCCGGCGTGGGGCGGCTGCGCTGGCAGGTCCAGCCGGCCCCGCATCTGCGGGGCTCGGCCCAGGCCCAGAAGGCGGCCGAGCTATGCCGCGAGCTTATCGCCGGTATTCCCGACCTCCCCGAGGCGGTCTTCGACCTGCTCGACGCGATCCCGAAAGGCTTCAGCGTGCTGGAGATCGACTGGCAGACCGGCGCCCGGCGCTGGAGTCCCCACCGGCTCACCTGGCGTCCGCAGCGCTGGTTCAAGGCCGCCGACGACGGGCAGACGCTCCTTTTGCGCGACGATGACGGCCGGGGCGTCGAGCTGAACCCCCTGAACTTCATCATCCACCGGGTCAGGGCGCGCAGCGGGTTCTGCGCGCGCACCGGGCTGCTGCGCTCGTGCGTGCGCGCCTTCGTGGTGCGCCACTTCGCCTGGAAGGATTGGATGGCCTTCGCCGAGGTCTACGGCATGCCGCCGCGCATCGGCTGGCTGCGCGAGGAGGTCCCCTGGGACTCCGAAGAGGCCCGCGAGCTGTGGCGGGCCGTCCAGGCGCTCGGCATGGACGCGGCGGCCGTGGTGCGCGAGGGCAACCGCATCGAGGTGCTCGACAGCCGGTCGGCCGGCGAGGGGGCTATCTTCGAGCGCATCCTCGACCGCGCCGGCAGGGAGCTGACCCTCGCCATCCTGGGCCAACTGCTCACCTCCGGCGGCGAGAAAGGCGGCTCCTACGCCCTGGGCCAGGTGCACAACCAGGTGCGCTGGGACCTGATCGAGGCCGACGCGCTCGCCTTGGCCGGCACCCTCACCGAACAGCTCCTCCGCCCCATCGTCCTGCTGAACCTGGGCGGCGACCATCCGGTGCCGCGCTGGCGCTTCGACGTCGAGAAGCCGGAGGACCTCAGCCAGCTCGCCACCACCGTCAAGACGCTCACCGAGTCGGGCCTGCCCATCCCGCTCGAATGGGCCTACGCGAAGTTCGGCATCCCCGAACCCGCCGAAGGAGAAGCCGTCCTCGGAAGCCCGAAACAGGAGTGAGAAGACCATGACAGCCCAATGCGGCCCTGAAGCCGATGTGCGGAACGCCGCCATCCCCCTGGACCCGTCCGGCGGACCGACCGGCGTGCGTGCCCCCCGCCTCGAGCGGGCGGAGGTGCCCGACTGGGTGATGATAGCCCGGACGGGCACGTGGCTCGGCCATCCGACCGTGCCCGAAGTCATCGCACCGGGCCATCTGCGCAGCGCGCTGGACTATTTCGAGCGGCACTTCGCCGCCCACGGCACGGACCTGGTGGTGGACTACCATCACGCGAGCGTGGTCGCCCCGCGCCAGGGCGCGCACGCCCCCGCCGCCGGATGGATCAAGCAGATGGAACTGCGCGCCGACGGCACCGAGCTGTGGGGCCGCGTCATCTGGACCGCCACGGCGGCCAACGCGGTCGAGCGCCGGCTCTACCGCTACCTGAGCCCCGTGGTGCGCTTCAACGTGCCGGACCGCGTGACCGGTGAGCCGGTGCCCATGCTCGTCCACAGCGTGGCACTGACCAACACGCCGTTCCTGACGGAGTTGGAGAGTCTGAACGAGGCCGCCGCATCGGGCGGCGGCGTAAGTACGGGCACGGTCCCGCGCATGCGGGATGCCCCTACAGCAGAAGGAGGCGAGAGCATGAAGTTGCTCGAGTTGATTGCCCAGGCGCTCGAACGTGAGCCCGAGCAGGTGGCCTCCGAGCTCGGGTTCACCCTGAAGGGGGTTCACCCTGAAGGAGCTCACCCCGAGGGGATTCATCCCGAGGGGCTGGAGGGCGCCGCGGACGACGCGCAGGTGGCGGGGGCCCTGGTGGCCAACGCCGCGCGCGTGAAGGAACTGGAGGCCGCGTTGGCAGACGCCCCGGCGGCGCCGGACTACGTGTGCAACGCGCTCGGGCTGAACGCCGGCAGCGAAGAGACGGCCGTACGGGCGGCCATCCTGCGCCTGAAGGCGCCGGGGGCGGGCATGGTGCCCGTGCGGTCGAAGCTCGGCCTGGCCGAGGACGCCCCGGCGGCGGAGGTCCTCAACGCCATCGAGGCGCTACAGCAGAGCCGGCGCAAGTGCGAGGCGGAAGAGCTGGTGGACGGCGCCGTCGCCGCGGGCAGGCTCAGGCCGGCCCACCGGGCCTTCTACCTGCGCGAGGCGCTCAATGACCTGGAGGCCGCCCGCGAGGTCGTCAACTCGCTGCCGGTGCTCATGAGGACGCAGCTCCGCGCTGCGAGTCCGGCCGCCCGCCGCGCCCTGGACGAGGCCGAGCACGAGGTCTGCCGCCAGCTCGGACTCACGGCCGAGGCGTTTCTGAGAGCGGCCGTTTAGAACGGCGGCAGGCAAGCCCGCCGTACGGCGGGCAAGCCCAACTTTTCAGGAGGTGTTGCAATGGCAGCCTTAACTGCTGACAGGAATACGGAGTACAGCCTGGGCGATCTGCTCTCGATGCCCGTGGCTGCGGCGGAGCACATCTTCGCCGGTGCGCTGGTCTGCACGGACGCCGAGGGCTACGCCGTGCCCGCAGCGGACACGGCCGGGCTCGTCTTCCAGGGCGTGGCCACCGCGCAGGCCGACAACCGCAACGGCAACGACGGCGACGTCAGCGTCGTGGTGCGGCGGCGAGGCCGCTACCGGTTCGACAGCGCCTCGAGCCTGGACCAGTCGGCCCTCAGCGCGCAGGTCTACGCGGCCGACGATCAGACCGTGGCCGCGGCCGACGACGTCACGAACGACGTGGCGGTCGGCGTCATTGACAAGGTCGAGAGCGCCGGCGTGTGCTGGGTCTCCGTTGATGCGGCCGTGCTGGCCGGCAAGAGCTGGAGCCCGGCGGCGGCGACCACCACCACTACGGCCGGCGCCTAAGGGCGTCCCAAACAGACCCCGGTTCCAAGGGAGGTTAGAAGCATGGAGATCACGCAGGGAAACCTGGAGGCCGTCTTCACCGGCCTGAAGGCCACGTTCAACGAGGCCGTCCAGGGCACAGAGAACGAGAAGATCAACCGGCTCATGGAGGTCGTCCCCAGCACCTCCGGCGCCGAGCAGTACCCGACGGCGACGCTGCTGGGCGACCTGGAGGAGGTGCTCGACGAGGTGACCATCACCAACATCGGCACCTTCGTGCAGAGCGTGCCGAACCGCACCTTTGCCCGCATCGTCCAGGTGAAGCGCAACGACATCGCCGACGACAACATCGGCGTCTACCGGCCCGGGGTGCGGCAGCTCGGCCGCCGGGCCGCCCTCTACCCGTTGCGGCTGGCCGCCGAGGTGCTGCCGGCCGGCTTCGCCGACCAGTGGATTGACGGCACCACCATCTTCAGCGACAGCCACGAGTGGGTGGGCGGCCAGGGCTGGTCCAACCGCAGCGACGTGGCGCTGAACGCCACCAACTTCGAGGCGGCCGTCAACGCGCTGGAAGGCCGCCTGGGTCCGGACACCGCGCCCCTGGGGCTGGAGCCGGACCTGCTGGTCTGCGGCCTGGCCAACAAGGCCGCCGCCGAAGCCATCCTCGAGGTCCAGTACCTCGAGGGCGGCCAGTCCAACCGCAACTACAAGAAGTGCGAACTGCTGGTGCTGAGCCGCTTCGGCGCCGGCGAAGCGTGGTTCGTCATGGACACGGACCCGGTCAAGCCCATGATCCTCCAGGACCGGGAGGGGCCGGAGTTCACGGCCAAGGACAGCCCGGAGGACGACGAGGCGTTCTACCGCGAGCGCTACGCCTACAAGGGCAGGCGCCGCTGCGCCGTGGCGGTCCTGGCCCCCTGGCTGGTCCAGGCGAGCAACGGCGAATAAGGGACAGTTGTTAGTTGATAGTTGTTAGTTGGCAGTGAACAAGCAACTAACAACTATCAACCGGCAACGTTTATCCGCCTTCGGCGAAAGCAACTGACAACTATCAACTAAGAACTAACAACTGACAAATGGCCTACATCACACAGGACGATATTGAGGATCGCATCGGCGCCGATGACCTGGCCGCCCTGGCCGACTACGACGGCGACGGCCAGGCCGACCAGGCCGTGGTCGCACAGGCAATCACCAGCGCCGGGGCGCTGATAGACAGCTACCTGGGCGTGCGCTTCAGCGTGCCCGTCGAGCCCGTGCCCGACGTGCTCAAGACGCGCGCGGTCAACCTGGCGGTCTACTTCCTGCGGCTCGGACGCGACAGCGTCACCGAGGATGTGCGCGCCCAGTACGAGGACGATATCGAGTGGCTCAATCAGGTAGTAGCCGGCTCGGTCTCCCTCGGCATAGAGCCATCCCCGGACGAAAGCGCGGGCGCGCCCCGTGCGCGTTGGGACACGCGGCCGCGTCTGTTCGGACGCGAGGAGCCGCTCTGACCATTGCGGATTGCGGATTGCGGCAGCGACGGCCCTCGAAACTTGCCCACCTGGGCGGGCCTGAGCGGAGCGGAGCGAAGCCACTATGAGCAACTTCCTCACAGACGGACGGCTGGGCCTGATCGCCGCGCTTCAGGGCGACCCTGAGATAGACGGCCGCGTCAAGACCTACTTCGACTTCGGGCCCGGCCTGAGGCGCCGCCATGACCTCGAACCGGCCCTCTGCCCCGCCCTGAGCGTCGTGCCGGCCGAGGGCGCCGAGGAGCGCATCGCAAACGTCGAACGCGAGATTCCCCAGGTGCTCCACCTGGAGGTCGCCACCGACGGCCAGGACGTGCAGCCCTGCGAGGA
>JAUVVP010000087.1 GCA_030604585.1 Planctomycetota bacterium
CGCCGTAGCCCTTGCCGGCCCCGACCGAACTCCTGACCACTATGGGCACGGTCGTCTGGCCGCCGCTCATGTAGTGCCACTTGGCCGCCTGGTTGAAGAGCTGGTCGCCGGCCTGGAACTCGAAATCGCTGTACATCAGCTCCACAACCGGCCGCAGCCCGGTCATCGAGGCCCCCACGGCGGTGCCGATGATGGCCGCCTCGCTGATGGCGGGGTTGAAGACCCGCTGCCGGCCGAAGGCCTCCCGCAGCCCCTTCGTCACCTTGAAAGCGCCGCCGTAGTCGGCCACGTCCTCCCCGTAGAGGACGACGCGGTTGTCGCGCAGCATCTCCTCGACCAGGGCCTCCAGGAGGGCCTCCTTGAAGGTGATCTGGCCGTCCTTCCGCTCGGCGCGCGGGGGCTCCTGGAGAGTGGCGGCGCCGGCGGACGCCTCCCGGACCCCGCCGGAGACCGAGTCAGTGAAGACGTAGCGGGTCACCTCGGACGGATCGGGGTCGGCGCCCCGGGCGGCCCTGATGGCGGCCTCCTCGTGGCGGCGCTCAACGGTCCGTCGCAGTTCGTCTATCTGCTGCTGGTCGGCCAGGCCGGCCTTGACTATCTGCTGCGACAGGTTCCTGATCGGCTCGCACTCGCGCCAGGCCCGTTCCTCGTCCTTGTGGCGGTACTCGCTGCGCGGGTCGCTGAGGCTGTGGCCGTGGTAGCGGTAGCAGATGAGTTCGCACAGGACCGGTCCCTGGCCGTGCCGCGCCAGTTCGGCCGCCCGGGATATGCCGTCGCGCACGGCCAGCACGTCCATACCGTTGATGACCTCGGCGTGCATTGCGTCCATAGCGAAGGCCGCGCCGCGGCGGGCCAGGAAGTCCACGCCGGTGACCTCGCCACGCTGCTGGCCGGTCATCCCGTACTGGTTGTTGACGATGACGTAGATGATGGGCAGGCCGAAGACCTTATCGGTCAGCTCCTCGTTGGCAAACTGAGCCATGCCGCCGAAGTTGAGAGACTCCAGCACGACGCCGTTGGCGTAGGCCCCGTCGCCGGCGAAACAGAGCACCAGGCGGGCGGTTCCCAGGTAGCGGCAGCTCAGGGCGGCGCCGGTGGCTATGCCCACCGAGCCGCCGACGATGGCGTTGGCGCCCAGGTGAGCGCTGGAGAAGTCCGCGATGTGCATGCCGCCGCCGCGGCCCCGGCAGTAGCCGTCCTGCTTGCCGAACAGTTCGGCGACGGTGCGATAGACGTGCTCGGCCTTGGCGGCCTCCCTCAGTTCTTCGCCGGCCAGGCCGCCGGCATGCTCCCCGCCGATCCAGGCTCGCACCTCCTCGTCGCTGCGTTCCCCGATCGCCACGTAGCCTTTGGCGATCGCATCGCCGTGGCCCCGGTGCGTGCTGGTGATGTAGTCGGTGCCCCGCACTGCCGCGCAGGCGCCGACGCTGGCGGCTTCCTGGCCGACGGACAGGTGGGTGGGGCCGCGATAGCGGAAGCCCATCTCCCGCAGGGGCTCGAACGACTGCATCCGCAGCGCCACGATCATCTCTTCGAAGGTGCGGACGCTCAGCATCCATTCCAGCAGGTCGAGGGCATCCGGGCCCGTCAGCGTGCCCGCGTCGAGTTCCTCCTTGAGCGTCTTCTGGTACTGGAAGACGGGGATCTTGGGGAGTTCGATCTCTGTGGGTTGGAAGTCGGGCAGAATGGAGATCTCGCGAACCACGATCTTGCCTCCACGGGGTGATCAACAACCAGCGTTGGACGGTCCGCTGCGGCGGCAGGCCGGCACCAAGGCGCCAGAAGCCGGGCGGCTTCAGAGCCGTTTCGCCGGGTGCATAGAACCCTTATAGCGGACCGGATGAGGGAATGCAAATGGTGCGGGCCGCCCCCGCTCAGGCGCCTTTTCTCTTGCGCTGTTCCACCATGGGCCGTTCGCCCCGCACCACTGCCGGCCCCACCACGTAGGTGGAGCCCTTGGCCGCAGAGGGCAGGTTGAAGAGCGCCTCCAGCATCAGCCTCTCCAGCACCGAGCGCAGGCCGCGGGCGCCGGTGTCCTTCTCGCTGGCAGCGCGGGCTATCTCGCGCAGGCCCTTCTGGGTGAACTCCAGCTGGGAGCCTTCGAACTCGAAGTACTTCTGGTACTGCCTGATCAGGGCGTTCTTCGGCTCCACCAGTATCCGGACCAGCTCGTCCTCGGTGAGCGGCATCAGGGGTGCAACGATCGGCAACCGGCCCACCATCTCGGGTATCAGGCCGTACTTCACCAGGTCGTCGTCGGTCACCTGGTCCAGCATGGCGCTGATGTTCTCGTCCTCGCCGCCCCCCTCTCGGCCGAAGCCGATGCTCTGCTGGTTGATCCGCTTTGCCACCAGCTCGTGGATGCCGTTGAAGGAGCCGCCGCAGATGAACAGGATGCGGCCGGTGTCGATCTGGATGTATTTCTCCTCGGGGTGTTTTCGCCCGCCGTGGGGGGGCACGTTGGCGGTGGTGCCTTCGAGCATCTTCAGCAGGGCCTGCTGGACGCCTTCCCCGCCGACGTCGCGCGTGATGCTGACGTTATGATAGGTCTTGCCTATCTTGTCCAGCTCGTCAATGTAAATGATGCCCTGCTGGGCGCGCTCGATGTCATAGTCGGCGGCCTGGATGAGCTTCAGCAGCACGTTCTCGACGTCTTCGCCCACGTAGCCGGCCTCGGTCAGCGTGGTGGCGTCCGCTATGGCGAAGGGCACTTCGAGCGAGCGGGCCAGCACGCGGGCTATCAGCGTCTTGCCGCAGCCGGAGGGGCCGATCAGCAGCACGTTGCTCTTCTCCAGCTCCACCTCGTCCAGCTCGGCGTGCATCAGGCGCTTGTAATGATTGTGCACGGCGACGGCCACGGTCTTCTTGGCGCGCTCCTGGCCGAGGACGTACTCGTCCAGGTGCCGCTTGATCTCGGCGGGCGCCGGCACGCGCACGGCACGCCGGGGCTGGGGCGGCCGCAGGTCGTCCTGCTTGATAATGGAGTAGCAGAGCTCGACGCACTCGGCGCAGATGAAGGTATTGTGTCCGCCCTGGATCAGCCTCTGGACCGCATCGTAGCTCTTGCCGCAGAAGGAACACGCCTCTTTATGTTCGTCGCGGTCGTATCCCATTTGTGCCTCGCCTCTCGCCGTTATTGGGCCGGCGCGCCGACGGATCAGGCCTGCACGCCGGAGGTCAGCACCTCGTCCACCAGGCCGTACTCCTTGGCGTCCTCGGCCGACATGTAGAACTCCAGGTCCGAGTCCGCCTCCACCCGCTCCAGCGGCTGGCCGGTGTGCTGGGCCAGGATCTCATTGATCCACCTCTTCTGCTTCACCATCTCCTCGGCCTGGATGCTGATCTCGGCGGCCGTGCCCACCCGCTCGCCGCTCCAGGGCTGGTGGAGCATGATGCGCGAGTGCGGCAGGGCGAACCGCTTGCCCGGCGCACCCGCCGCCAGCAGCACCGCCGCCATGCTGAAGGCATGGCCCACCACGTAGGTGGCCACGTCGCACTGCATCAACTGCATCGTGTCATAGACGGCCAGCCCGCTGGTGATCAGCCCGCCGTAGCAGTGGATGTAGAGGTGGATGTCCTGTTTCTTGTTCTCGCTCTGAAGGAAGAGCATCTGCGCCACGGTCAGGTTTGCCACCACGTCGTTGATGGCCGCGCCGATGAATATGATGCGGTCTTCCAGCAGTCGCGAGAATATGTCGTAGCCCCTCTCGCCGTACGTGGTCTTCTTTATCACCGTGGGCACAATCGTGCTGCCGTACGGCTGCGCGGCCATGGCCGCCTCAGCCAACCAGTCGGAAGAGTCTTGACCATTGCCCATAACCGCCTCCGTCCCTACTGCTCTTGCCCGGGGTCGCCTTCGGCCGCCTCCGGCTCCCGTTCGCCGCCGTGGCGCCTGGCGAACTCCTCAGGAGAGACCTCGTTCACCTGCGCGTTCTCGACCAGGAGATCGAGCGTCTTGCTCTCTCGCATGTCGTCGCGGAACGCCCTGACCATGCCCCTCTCTTCCATGTAGCTTCTGGCCCTCTCCTCGCGCCATCCCTGGCGGGAGGCGAAGGCCCGGATCTGGCTGTCCACCTCCGACTCGGTGACGACGACCCGTTCGATCTCGGCGATCTTGCGCAGCAGGTAGGTGGCCTTCAGCCGGCGTTCCACCGCTTCCCTGGTCTGTTCGGCCCGTTCGGCGGCCGCCCGCTCGGCCTCCTGACGGGGCACGCCCATCCGCAGCAGCCGCACCAGCGCCCGCACCTGGTCCTCCTGGGCGGCGCGCTCGACCAGGCTGGGCGGCATCTCGCAGGGAACGTTCTCCAGCACGCGGCTGACCAGCATCTCACGCACTACCTCGTCCTTGCGCTGCGCCAGCGCCTTCTCCAGCCTCTCCCGCACCATGTCCCGGATCTCATCAACCGAGGAGAGCCCCAACTTCCCGGCCAACTCCTCGTCAACGTCGGGAACCCGGCGCCGCGTCGCCTGCCGGAGCGCCAGGTGCAGTTTGACCTTCTGGCCGGCCAGGCCCGCCAACTGCTCCCTCCCACTGACCTGGTCCTCGATGGCTTCCGCTTCCAGCTCGATCTCGTCGCCGACCTCGGCGCCCGTCAGCGCGGCCTTGATCCCTTCGGCGGCGAACGGTCCGATCGTCTCGGCCCGCGGGTAGAAACCGATGGTCTCGCTCCAGTCCGCCTCCGGCACGCTGACCTCGGCTTCGACGTAGTCGTCCCAATCAATGCCCGGCCCGGTGACCTCTTCCCAGGTGGCGAACTGCTGGGCAAAGCGGTCCAGCTCCGTTTGGAGCAGCTCGTCGGTGGCTTCCAGAGCGGGGGCGTCAACTTCCAGGCCCTTGTAGTCCTTCTCTTCAGGCGCCACCTCGGGCAGCACTTCGCACTTGAACTCGAACTCGGCCGGCTGACCCGGCTCCCAGGTGAAGTCCTCCAGGTCGGGCGCGTCCGTCTCGGCAACCACGGTCAGGCCCTGCTCCTCCACCGCGTCGTCGTACGCCTCGGCGACCACCGAAGCGATCAGGTCGCTGCGAAGCGTCCTTCCCATGCGACGCTCCACCAGGCCGACCGGGGCCCGACCCCTGCGGAAGCCCGGCAGCTTGGCCTCCGTCTGGAGGGAGGCCAGTTCCTCCCGGTAGCGGTCCCTCAGGTAGTCGGCATCCGCCTCGATGCGAATGACGCACTCGTGCGGGCCGACCCTCTCGACAGTGGTGCGCGGCGCCGGTTCCGGCGACTCCTCCTCCTCCGGCTGCTCCTCGGCGGGAGCATCCGCACCGTTCTCTTCGCCGTTGGACATGGAGGCCACCTGTTCAGGCAAGCTCGAGGGGAGTGACTTACCCTCAGATGAAAAGGAGGGACATAAGTCCCTCTACCGGAATAGGGTACCCGATTGGCCGCTTGGAAGTCAAGTACAGCAGCCCGCGCGGCCCGGCCGGGCCGGGGAGCGGCCCTCGGAGCGCCTAAAGGGCCCCAGAGGCCCTCTGAGGGCGTTCGCCCGCTCCCCACACTTTCGGCGCATCCGGCCATGTCGCTAACCCCGGAAAAAAGCAGCCGCCGGACCGAGAACCCCCCTGCGATGAGCCGGGCGGCGCCGGGCGCGGGCCGAACCGCGACCGGCCGCTTCAGCTTGCACGGCCCGCCCCCAACGCATAGAATCCCGACCGACCAACTGTCCGGATTGAGGCGGAGGGAACTGAGATGTCGGATATCTTCGGGATGGGTTCTGGCATGGGTGGGCTCCCGCTCCTGAGCGAGGCGGAGACCCGGAGCATCTGCGCGGAAAACCCCAACGGCGAGAAGGGCGCCGGCGCGACGGCAAAGAACCATCTCGGCGTCGGGTGGAAGGGCCGGCCGTGCATCACGCTGCCCAAGGACGAGACGGTGGCCCTGGCAGACATCACCGGCCCGGGCATCATCCAGCACATCTGGTTTACGGTGACCGACCACGGCCCCCGGGGCAGGACCGTCCTGCGGGACCTGGTGCTCCGTTTCCACTGGGACGGCGAGGACGGGCCGTCGGTGGAGGTGCCGATCGGCGACTTCTTCGCCAACGGGCACGCGATGCGCTGCGACATCAATTCCCTGCCCGTCGCCGTCAATCCGAGCGGCGGGATGAACTGCTACTGGCCGATGCCGTTCGGCGAGTCGGCACGCATCACCGTGACTAACGAGCACGGCGAGGACGTCGGCGGCTTCTTCTACCAGATCACTTACTCGCTGACGGCCGTGCCGCAGAACGCAGCGCGCTTCCACGCCCAGTGGCGCCGCGAGAACACCGTCACCTACCACAAGGAGTACACGATCCTGGACGGCGTCCAGGGGCAGGGCCACTACGTGGGGACTTACCTGGCCTGGACGCAACTGTCGAGCGGCTGGTGGGGCGAGGGGGAGATCAAGTTCTACATTGACGGCGACCGGGAGCATCCCACCATCTGCGGCACGGGCACGGAGGACTACGTCGGGGGGGCCTGGTGCTTCGCCGACCGAACCTACTCGACGGCGTTCCTGGGCTACCCCTTGCGGCACGCCGAGCCCGGCCAGATCATCCGGCACGGCCTCTACCGCTGGCACGTGCCCGACCCGATCCGCTTCAAGAGCGACCTGGGGGCGACCATTCAGGACCTGGGCTTCACGCCGCAGCCGACCGGCTACGAGCCCCTGACCGACGACATCAGCTCCGTGGCCTACTGGTATCAGACCGAGCCGCACGCTGCGTTCCCCCAGTTTCCGCCGGCCAGGGCCCGCTGGCCCCGCTAAAAATCGGGACAGTCACCTTTTTTCGTGTCCTATCTCATTGCTTAGAAGTGCTTTACAAAGCCAAAAATAGGTGACTGTCCCTATTTTTCACTACGTTTTACCCATCGGGCTTCACTATGATATGTGCGTGGAAGAAGACGCACAGTTTCCGCCCGGAAGACGTTCCCAGAGATAGATTTCGCGGCGAAAGCAAAAGAGCTTGCAGAAGCGTACAAACAGTCGGCAGAATTCGTAAAAAAACTTCGAGAGATCAAGAAGAAGTACGAGAAGATTCTGAGGCCGTTGGGGGGTGTCCACACACTCCCGGTGTTTGGCGAATAGTCTGTGCTTGTCCAATCGGAGGACTGGCAAAGACAACCCGTTCTGTTGGAGGCTACGAATGAAATCTGCGTCTCTGGTAATGATGCTGACAGTGTGTATCGCAACGATTGCTGGCGATCTCTGGCTGAATAGGGGCGTCTCGCAGGAGATTGCCAACTTAGAAGAGCACTTTGAGACCATTGTGCCGCTTCTGGTCGCCACAGCCAAGAAGGCCGAAGCGAGGGCATTCAAAGGCTATGAGGAGA
>JAUVVP010000228.1 GCA_030604585.1 Planctomycetota bacterium
GAAGCAGCCCACCCGGGGGCGGCGCCGAATCGAACAAACGCAGCCTGCCGCTGAGCCGCTGGCCGGCCCACGCCGCCAGCACCCGGTCCTGCGCGTTGAGCCCGGCGAAGTCCTGCGGGCCCTGGAACCTGAGGATGCCCCGCTTGGCGAGCGCGTAGTCTTCGAAGCTGGCGTGGCGGTCCAGGTGGTTCGGCGTCAGGTTCGTCACCACGGCCACGTGGGGGGACCACTTGAGCGCCGCGGCGTCCTGGAGCTGAAAGCTGGACAGCTCGAGCACGACCAGGTCCGACGGCCGGATGCGCGAGAGCGACGGCAGGAGGGATATGCCGATGTTCCCGCCGAGCCAGGTCGCGCGGCCGGCGCTCTGGAGCATGGCCGCCAGCAGGGCCGTGGTGGTGGACTTGCCGTTGCTGCCGGTCACGGCGGCGATGCGGGCCGTGCAGAGCGCCAGGAACAGGTTCATGGGACTGGTGATGGGCACGCCGGCCTGCTGGGCCGCGTGGAGGAACCGGCTGGTGCGGGGGACGGCCGGATTCGCAACGACCAGGTCCGCCCCCACGAAGTCCTCGGTCGCGTGCTCTCCCAGCCGGTAGGTGGCCGGAAGCCCCCTCAGGCGCGCCAGCGACGGGGCAAGCCGCTCGGGCGTTCGCAGGTCGGCAATGGTCAGGCGGGCCCCGCGTCCGAGCAGGAACTTCGCGGCGCCCTCCCCGCCCCCGAACAGGCCGAGGCCCATCAGCGTGACGCGCTTGCCATCAAGCTCGGCAGCCATCCTCCGCAGGTCGCACAGGGGGCAGAGCCGCACCGGCTCCGCGTCGGGCCGCACACTCATAGCATCTCCTCAGGGGCCGCTGGCGGCCACTTCTGCGGTTGAGGCAGCCACCTGAACCGCAGGAAGTTCCTCGTAGTAGCTCATGTCAATGAATCTGGCCAGGCACTGGGCGGTCTCCCTGGCGGTGATCTTCATCCCGTAGCCTTTGCGGAAGTTGCGCGGGTTCGGTCCGAACGGCGTGTTGCAGAGGTGACGCCTGCGGTCCGCGAACTCCGCAACGAGCCTGCCGGAGCGCGCGTCGGTGATACGCCCCTCGATCTGAAGGTCGGTCGCGCCCAGTTCGAGGAACGGGATGAAGCAGCTCAGGTAGCGCAGCAGGCCGGAGCCCATGTGGAACTTGGTTATCATGCCTTCGACCAGCAGGACACCGTCCGGCGCCGCGCCCGTGTACTTCAGGCACTCCTTGTCCAGGCTGATGAAGGTGAATGTCTTCAGTTTCAGCATCTCGCTTGTCAGGGCGACGCGGAAGAAGGTCGCATAGCTGGCTGCCCGCTCGGGGGACTCCACCCACTCATCTCCTACCAGCACCTCGCCCACGATGAGGCCGTCGTACTCATCGAAGGCATCCGCCTGCGGCACGTAGACGAGCGACAGGAGCGGATCGTAGCGGTCGCTCATCCGATCGTAGGCGGTGACGTACTCGTAAGTATGGATGGCAGGCGGGTGGCCGCACCCCGGGGCCGCAAGGGCCAGCACAGCCAGAACGAGGAGCAAAGGGGGTCGCGAAGCCGTACTGGTCCTGTAGCGTTCTCCCATCGGCCAGACCCGTCTGAAGGGGGGATCGGTCCGGACTGCTCTCAGTCGGACGCGGTCACGTCTGCCACTTGCAGCCCGCCGGGCCGCACGATTATCTCGGCGCGTCGGTTCTTCTTACGCCCCGCAGCCGTATTGTTGGACGCAATGGGCCGGGTGTCCCCGTAGCCGCGTGTGGTGACCTGGGCGGGATCGAATCCCTCCGCCTCGATCAGGTGGCGTGCCACCGCGAGGGCGCGAGCGCAGGAAAGGTCCCAGTTGGACTTGAACGAGGAGTACTTGATCGGGACGTTGTCCGTGTGCCCCCGCACCTCGATGGCGGCGTTGGGGTACTTGCTGCGGACAGTGCCGGCCGCCTGCTTCAGCGCCGCCTTGCCTTCCTGAGTCAGATCGGTGCTGCCCGAAGCGAAAAGCACGCCGGAGAGCAAGGTGATGGTGACGGCGCCCTTGTCGGATTCGGCCTGGGCCGGCGCCGGAACGCTGGCCTGCAAGGTCCGTCGGCCCTGGCGCGCCTTGTCGTAGGCCTGTAGCAGGGCCTTCTGCTGGGCCTTCTCCCGCTGAAGGGACGCCGACAGCTCCGCCATCCTGGCATCCCTGCCCTGGAGTTGCCTGTTGAGTCGCTCGATGGTGGCAGAGGCGGCGGTCAGATCCTCGGTGTCGTCCTCGCCGTAGTAGTAATCGGCAGCTATGGCGCCGGCGATGGCGCCCGCGCCGAACCCCGCGACCGCTCCCGGCCCGCTGCCGATGCCCGACGCAGTGTGCCCCACTATAGCACCCACTCCCGATCCAGTGGCCCCTCCTACTGCCGTCCCCTTCTGCACGCTCGAGCACCCCGATGCCGCCACAAGGCCCACCACGAGAGCCGCAATCAGCATTTTCCCGGCCATCTGCCTCTTCCTCCCATAAACTCCATAACAACAGTTCCGTTACGCTCTCAGTAAGACTGTAAGGAATCGCCGGATGGCTTTTCAAGACTCGGGCAATGTGCCGCGGGGGTGGGGGCTGTCCTGACGGCGAGCGGCGGGTCGCCGGACATGTGCCGGGCTGTCGTTGCTTCGCGTATCGCCTTGCACAAGCGGCAGTTACAGTGCAACGCCGCTGGGAAGCCCGCGCAGGACCGGCGGGGCACCGGCATTGCGTGCGGACGCGAAAAAGGCAGCGCAAAAAAAAGGCCTCACGCGTTCCATCCTGCCCCGCTCGCCGCCGGGCCCGGGCGCCCTACTGGGAGAAGAAGTCCATCAGGTTCACCACGGCCGGGCCGAGGATGACCACGAAGATGGCAGGAAAGATGCAGAAGACCAGGGGGAAGATGAGCTTGACCGTGGTCTTGGCGGCGCGCTCCTCCGCTTCCTGACGCCTTTTCTGGCGCAGCGATTCGGAATGGATGCGCAGGGAGTTGCCCAGGTTGGTGCCGAACTTGGCCGCCTGGTTGATCCTGGCCGCCAGCGACTCGACTTCGTCGCAGCCGCTGCGCAGGGCCAGGTTGCGCAGGCAGTCGCGGCGCGGCTTGCCGGCCGAGATCTCCAGGTTGAGCAGCGCCAGTTCCTCGGAGAACTCCGGCGCTACGTCGGACATCTCGCGGCCGATCCTCAGCATGGCCGCATCGAGGCCCAGGCCCGACTCGACGCAGACGATCAACAGGTCGAGGGCGTCGGGCAGGGAGAGCCGTATCTTCTCGATGCGCTTCCGCGCCCTGCTGCGCAGCCACATAATGGGCGCCATGAGCCCGACGACCAGGGACGTGACCGCGTAGATGAAGAGCATCCTGAAGTGGACGGGGCCACCGCCCATGTTGGCGCGCCACAGGAACACGGCAGCGACGGCGGCCGGCAGGGCCAGGGCGAGGGCGAACTTGGCCCCGAGGAATATCTCCACGGCACCCTTGTGGCGGATGCCCGCATGCACGAGCAGCTCCTGAAGACGGCTCTGGGAGCTGTCTCCCAGCTTCCACAGAGCCGCCAGGGGCCGGGCGAGCCTCAGCGACAGGGATTCGCTCCGCCGCCGGCGGCTCTTACGGCGGGCCTTCGACCTGACGGCGGCCAACGGGGCCTCCTTTTTCCTGACCCCGGCTTGCCAGCGGTCGGCGGCGCCGGGCGCCTTCCGCCTCTGGATCAGCACCCCTATAGCCAAGAAGACGCCCATCACGGCGCCGAAGACGCCGACCAGGATGAGGAGGTTGCCAGTGCCCATGGTCACACCTTTATGTTGACTATCTTGCGGATCAACAGGACGCCCGTGATCTGAAGGGCCAACGCACCGCCCACCAGCCACTGGCCCACCCTGGCCGTGAAGATCGGCCTCATGTAGTCCGGATTGGCAAAGTAGAGGAAGGCACACAGCCCCAGGGGCAGTATGCCCACGATCAGGCCGCTGAGCTTGCCCTGCGCGGTGAGCGTCTTGACCTGGCCCAGGACACGGAACCGCTCCCTGATGGTCTTCTGCAGGCCGTCCAGCACCTCCGACAGGTTGCCGCCGGTCTCCTTCTGGATCATCAGAGCCGTGCCGAAGAACCGTATGTCCGCCGTGTCCACGCGCGTCATCATGTGGCGCAGGGCCACATTGAAGCTGACCCCGTAGGTCAACTCGTCCGACAGGATCCTGAACTCATCGCTGACGGGTTCGGGCATCTCGTCGGCCACGTTCTGAATGCCGGCATTTAGCGATTGGCCGGACTTGACGCTGCGGGAGAGCAGGTCCAGCGCGTTGGGCAGTTGGGTGTTGAACTTCTTGACCCTGCGGCGCACCTTGATGTAGATGTAAGTGAACGGGAGCATGCCTGTGACCAGCCCGAACATGCTGCACAGCAGGGGGTCGAAGCGCCGCCGCCACAGCATGCCCACGGCGATACCCATTACGCCCAGCAGGCAGGAGATCATCACGAAGTTGGCCACGGAGATGGGCATCTGAGCCTGCATGAGCATGCCGTCGAGCTTCTCGGCCCAGTTTGTCTTCTTCAGCGCCTTGTCGAAGCCCGGGATGTCGCTGAATGCCTTCTTGCGGATGGCCTCTTTGCGCTGCTGCTTCTTCCTGAGCTCTCGCTCCCTGGTCTCGGCCAGCGCGTCGCCAAGCTCAAAGTGCTTGATCTGTTTGACCCCCATCAGGCGCATGCCGACGCGATCCTGGGGATGGACGCGCTCCCGCAGCAGCAGCCACGCGCCGCACACTGCAAACAACACGGAGAAGAACACCAGGGCTATGATCACTGTTTCCATTGTCTCCACGCTCCCTCACTCGGGGCTCTAACTCAGTCCCGGGGCATGAACAGCTTCGGGCTCAGGTTGACGCCGGCGGCCCGCAGGCGCTCCAGGAAGCGGGGCTGCACGCCGGTGGCAACGTGATCGCCAAGGGCAACGCC
>JAUVVP010000445.1 GCA_030604585.1 Planctomycetota bacterium
ACGCGCTGACGACCTACCTGATGCCGTTCGCGATGGCCGGGCTGAACGGCCAGGCCACTCAGGGCCTCGTGATGCCGGGCGAACTGTCGGTCGGCTTCGGGCCGAAGCAGCGCAAGGGCGGCTGGGTTTTCACTTACGCGCCCGATGCTGTCATCGGCATGGTCCGGCGCCTGCACGAGGCCCTGGAACCGGAACGGCGCGATGTGGCCGATACGATCGTCATCGAGGCGCTCCGCACGGCCCTGGCGATGACCGCGGCCATGGCGGCCCGGCGGCGCGTTGACCTGTCAGTGCCGCACAGCCGGCAGCGGGCCGGCTGGCCGCGGTGGATCGCCACGACCCATGCCCTCCTATCGGCGCACCTGGACGGCGGGCTCTGGGAGTTCTCAGCCGGCGAACCCACGGAGTGGCGGCAGGAGTCCGGCCGGTGGGTTCACCCGCGGTTGGAGCGGGTGCTGGCGGTCGCGCCGGACGCCGTCGAGAAGCAGATGAGCGAGCAGGAGCTGTTCGCCTTCGACGACCCGGTACCAGCTCCGCAGGTGGCCCTGCCGTCGGGGGCGGTCTCGGGCACGGGCGGCGACGCCGAGATAGACCCCGGCGCCCGCGTCGCGCCGGACGCGACGGTCGGGCCCGGGTGTCGGATCGGCCCGGACACGACCGTCGAGTCCGGGGCGCGGCTCTGGAACTCGGTCCTGGAAGGATGCAGCGTCGGCAAGGGGGCGCGCGTTGAACGAAGCGTTCTGACGGGCAGCGCGGTGGGGGAGGGCGCAACGGTGCGCTCCTGTCGCATGACGGACTCCTCGCTCGGTGAGGGCTCGAGGGCGGAGTCAGCCCGCATGGCGAACGCCCGCCTCGCTCCGCAGAGCACGGTCAGCGCGTTCGCCGAGGTGGTGGACGTTCGGTGCGACTACGCGACGATCATCGGGGGCACATTCCACGCGGCCGAGGTGGGGGTCTACCTGATGTCCATGCACATGGCCGGCGGCTGCCGCCGCCTGAAAGCGGCGCCCGTCGTGGTGCAGCTCGACGGCCGGCAGGTCGCCGTCCCGGCCATTCCGATGCTCGGCGGCGGGTCGCTCATCCGGGGGACGGCGGAGCGGCCGGTCGAGATGGCCGGCTGCTTCATCGGCTCGAACGCCATCATCGAGCCGAACACCTACGTCGGGTTCGGCAGCTTCGTGCTCGGCAGTCTGGGTCCGGACGCCGGCCTGCTCCCGTTCACCGTGAGCACGGGCGGCGGCCCGGCGACCCATCAGATCGGCGTAGCGTTGGTGCGCCTGGCCAGCACGGTCATCACGCACTTCATCGGCTGGACCTATCAGGCCGTCGGGCCCGAGGGCGCTCCGGCGGTGGCGGCGATGGTCCGCCAGGCCGTCGGGGAGGGCATCGCGGCCGTCGAGTGGGAGCTGGCCCGGCGCCGCAGCGGCGACCCGCCGGATGCCACGGGACCTTACTCCCGCTACAGGAGCCTCAGCCGCTACAGCGGGGAGCAGCTCATGGCCGGCCTCCACAGCTACCGCGGGGCACTGGAGTCCGGGGCGTGGGAGATGGCCTTCGAGGACGGCGAGCTGCGCTTCTCGTCGGAGAAAGGCCGCTGGACCGAGCGGGGCGGCTCGGCCCTCTGGCGACCCGAGTAGTCGGCTGGCCAAACTCCTCAGCGGTAGTCGCTGACCACAGGGAGCGCGGAGAAAGCGGGACTTTCAGCAGGACATCCGGCCCCAGCCTGTTGTGTTGTTCTTTCTCTGCGCGCTCCGCGCTCTCGGCGGTAAGGATGCCGGCAGGCAGCCGCTCACGCGGCGGCGGGGACGACGCGGTTGCGGCCCTGCTCTTTGGCGCGGTAGAGGCGCCGGTCGGCGCGGTTGAACAGCGTCTCGGTGTCGTCGGTCGGCTCGAACTGGGCCACTCCGAGGCTGACCGTCACTTTGAGCAGCCGGCCGCCCCCTCTGAACCTCTGTGCCTCGATCACTGAGCGCAGCCGTTCCGCCGTGCCCATGGCGTGCTTCATGCGCGTGCGCGGCAGCAGGACGGCCAGCTCTTCGCCGCCGTAGCGGTAGGTGGTGTCGTACTTGCGCAGCGAGCTTCGGATGCGTTTGGCGACGCGCCTCAGGACTACGTCGCCCGTGGAGTGGCCGTAGGTGTCGTTCACCTTCTTGAAGTGGTCAATGTCGATCAGGATGAGGGAGAAGGGTTCCCGGTTGCGCTGTGCGAACTCGACGGCCGCCTCCAACTGCGAGTTGAAGTGGCTCCGGGAGTAGAGCCGCGTCAGGCCGTCCACCACGGCCTTGGTGCGCAGGTGCTTGGTCATGACGGCCAGGCTGATGTGGTGGGTGATGTCCAGCAGCAGGCGCCGCCGTGCCCGGTTGAACTCCGCCGTCTGCACCTCGGCCGGCTGGGCGTCCGTCCCGAAGACCAGCAGCAGCACGCCCTGGACCTCCTCCTCGACCTTGAGCGGCACTATGGCGTGGAGTTCCTGGCCGTGAACCCGGCAGATGACGCTGTGGCTCTCGAAGTCCGAGACGGAGAAGCCCGGGATGGCCCGCGTCAGCACCTTGCGGCCGGTCAGCACCTTGCCCTTCACGTACTGGGCGAACGGATCCATCCGGCCGGTGTCTTCATCCCGCAGGAAGATAACGGCCTCCAGCGGCTCCAGCAGCCCGTAGATCAGCTCGAGCACCTTCTCGGCGATGATGCCGAAGTCGCTCTCCTGATTGACGACGGTGGCTACCTCGCGGAGGGTGGCGAGTTCATCTATGCGGCTGCGCTGACTGAGGTGCCGCGATTCCAGTTCGCCGGAGCGCCGCCGCAGGGCCGTCAGCCTGTGCTCCAACCTCGTCAGCTTGGCGCTCCGGAAGGTCAGCACAATGGTGACGACGATGCCGTAGAGCCCGACCA
>JAUVVP010000415.1 GCA_030604585.1 Planctomycetota bacterium
ATCCTTGCGCATACCCATCGCTGTTCTCCCCTTCGGAACGTGGAGCAAGCGTGTGCTCAGTCCTGATCCCAGTGCCCAATGGTAGGCCCTGGCAGGCCGGCCGGCAAGTATGGACGTGGCGATCCAGAGGGGGCAGGTGTCTGTCAGCAAGTGACAGGAAACGTCTATCTCTGCCACCCCACCTCGTTTCTGACTCCCCAGGCTGAACGCTGCGAGTTGCGGGTCTGCCGCCGCCTGCCCGGAGGTGCCAGCGACTGGCTACGGGAGTCCCCAGTTGGTGCAGGAACTGGGGGAAGCTCTGAGGGAAGGTTCGGGGGTCGCGACCGCAGGGAGCCCGCAGGGCCTGAGCCGCAAGGCGAGGGCAACGAGTGCGTGGAGAGCTTCAACGGCAGACTGCGGGACGAGCTGCTGTAGCGATGCAGAGCGTGAAGCACCGTGCGACAGGCCAAGGCACTTCCCCTCGGATGGCCGGCTACCGTTGACCTGTGTCAGTCCGTGTCCGCGGCTTACGAGGACGTCAGGTGTTCCACGACTGCCGCAATGACCTCCGCGCTGAAGCCCAATTCGTCGGGCCGCATCAGGTCGATCGTGTCCTGCGCAGTGTGGATGGGCACCTTTCCGTAGTCGTTCACGAACGCCAGTGCCGGCACCCCGACCAAGTCGAAGGCCGTGTGGGGAGGCTCGGTGTCCGGCCGCACGTCCACGACGTAGCGTGGGAACCGCCGCAACACGCCCAGGACACCTTCCTTCCGGTCGCTCGGGAAACCCATCACCCGCACCATGGGCGGGAGGTCGGCCATGCCGATGCAGTCCGGCTCGACCACGGCCCGTGCCAACGCGGTCTCGGACGGATGGCGGCGCACGTACTCGACCGCGCCCAGGTTATATCCGTTGCGGCCGTATTCCTCCGCGCCGTATGCGATGAAGTCGATGCCCAGTTTGCGCCGGCTCGCAGCGGCGAAGATCTCGCAGAGCTCCAGGACCACCGCCGTGCCCGACGCGTTGTCAGTGGCGCCCGGGGACTCCGCCGCCGTGTCGTAGTGCGCCGGGACGACGACGTGCCCCGGCTCCTCGCCAGCGAACCGGCCGATGACGTTGTGGCCCGTGGAGTCGTAGCGCCGCGCGCGAACCCGCAGCCGGAGCCGCTCGCCCTCGTTCTGGCGGAGCTTCCGGCCCACCGACTGGGCAACTGCCACCGCAGGCACCCGCAGGAAGGGATCGCGGACCAACTTCGTGGACACCGTCTCATCCGGGCTGACGGCGACCAGCGCTGCGGCTTGGCGCTCCTCGGCCGTGAGCACGGAGGGGTTGCGGTCACTGGCGAGGCCGGTCGCCAGCCTGTCGTAGAGCACCAGGACCTTGCCCTCCAGGTCGGGGGCAAACTCCAGCTCCTCGCGCGTGCCCACGCAGACAGACTCCGCCTCCACGTCGCACTCCTCGGTGAACGTCTGGGCGAAGGCGGGCAGCTGCTCCGTGCCGTCCGCCCCGAGCAATGCCAGCTCGGTAGACTCGTGCTCCCAGGCGGGGCACGCATAGTCCTGCAACTCGACCTCCGCCCCGCACCGCCGGAAGTGCTCCACCATGTACTGGACCGTGCCCTCGTCCGCTGGCGTGCCGCTCAGGCGGGGGCCGATCTCCTCGCACAGGACGCGCAAGTGGTTCCACAGTCGATCCTGATCTACCTCGAGCCGCCTTTCGCCTTGTTGCGCCATGGACTTTGCTGCCTCCCGAGCAGATGTGAGCCCATATGCTAACACTTCAGGTGGACGCGTGCTTGGGGCCGGCCAGAGGCCGTCGCGTTCCTCTGGGGGCACGGAAAGGACATGCCGCCGGTCTGGCCGCGGCGACGGGCGGGAGCACGGACTGAGGTCCCGCCCGCTCGACCCCAATGACCTGGAGTACCCGCGCCCGCTGATTTGGGCAGTTCCGAGCGTGCGCGTCGATGTGCGGAAGCCCTGAGCCTACGTGATCGTCGGTCGCCAACGGCCGCGGGAGAGCTCACCATGACCGACCCCGGAGCGATCCTGGCCAAGTGCATGGCCAAGCATGGCACCAGGATGTGGCTGTGGCAGTCGATCAAGACGGCCTCGCTATGCAGTTCTGCCGTGCGCGCAGCCGAGCCACACGTTGTCCTGTCGGCGGCTCCCTTCCTTGCCATCTTCCCCATCCTTCCTGGCGCGTGGGGCCTTTGCCGCCTTACGCGTCCCTCAGCTTCCTCCACTCGTCCAGCATGGCCAGCGTGTTCTCCCACGGCATCATCGGGTGAACGGACGAGGCTGCCCCCAGGACGAGACCGACCGTCCCGAAGGCTCCGAACACGTCCCGCACGGATTGGCGGACGACCTCTGGGTCCTTCGAGTACATGTGGAACGTGTTGCTCGGCCCGGTCCAGAAGCTCTTCTCCCCGCCGAGCTCCGCGTTGATCTTCCCCAGGTCCACGTTGTCGAACGCCGTGTCCAGATGCGCGACACAGTCGAAGCCGATGCCGGCCAGGTAGTCGAGCATGGGCATTATGCCACTGTACATCGTATAGGCCATCGGCCGGCCTCCCTGATGGACGGTCTCGACTTCCCTTCGCAGCCGCTCTCCCAGGAACCGTTCCAGAGCGGAGGGGCTGAAGAAGTCCGCGCTCTCGTAGAAACCGTTCCGCCGGATGATGTCCACGCCCCAGTCCAGGGCAAGCTCCATCATGCGCAGGTTCCAGCTGTGCTCGATCTCCAGATAGGCATCCACCAGCGCCGGGCTGTCAACGGTGAGCAGGCAGAGCCGCTGGGCGCCGAACATGCAGAGGGCGCCCGTCAGGCCGGCGCCTATCGTCGCCATCGTGGGGAGTTGCAGCCTGTCCGCGAGGCCCATCTGCCCCTCCAGCCGCGAGCGCATCCCTGATATCTGCCCGGCCGTCCGAGGGGGGAGCATGACGTGCTTCAGGCACTCCAGGTCGGCCTCCGTCTTCACCCAGTGTTCCCTGTAGTGTGCCACAAAGTCGTGAAAGAACGGTATGTCGCGGCCGAAGGGCCAGAGTTCGTTGAAGGCGACTGCAGAGGAGAGCGCCCCTGCCGGCGTCTCGTAGGCCTTGTG
>JAUVVP010000410.1 GCA_030604585.1 Planctomycetota bacterium
CCAAATCGCACGCATCCGTTATCGTCTGTGAGCTAAACATCACCGAAAGCCAGGTGGCGGCCACCTCCGCCTTGCTCGACGGGGATGCCACCGTCCCCTTCATCGCCCGCTACCGCAAGGAGGCCACCGGGTCGCTCGACGAGGTTGCCATCACGACCATCCGCGACCGCCTGCAGCAGTTGCGCGAACTCGACAAGCGCCGCGAGACCGTGCTGAAGTCCGTCGAGGGACAGGGAAAGCTGACCGACGAGCTGAAGGGGAAGCTCCTGGCCGCCAGCACCATGGCCGAGCTGGAAGACCTCTACTTGCCCTACAAGCCCAAGCGCCGCACGCGCGCCCAGGTCGCCCGCGAGAAGGGGTTGGGACCGCTGGCCGACCTTATCCTCGCCCAGAAGGACGCGACCGACCCCCTGAGCGAGGCGGGGGCCTATGTGGACGCGGAGAAGGGTATAGAGTCAGCCGAGGATGCCCTGGCCAGCGCACGCGACATCATCGCCGAGCGGGTCAGCGAGGACCAGGAGGCCCGCGCCGGCATGCGCGAGCTGTTCACCCAGAAGGCCATCATCCGCTCCCACGTGGTGAGCGGCAAGGAGCAGGAGGGCATCAAGTTCAAGGATTATTACGAGTGGGAGGAGCCCGTTGTGAAGGCGCCCGGACACCGCGTGCTGGCCATGCGGCGCGGGGAGGACGAGGGCTTCCTCCACCTGCGCATCTCCCCGCCGGAGGATGAGGCGCTGTCGCTGCTGAGCGGCATGTTCGTGAAGACCGACAACCCGTCGGCTGAGCAGGTGCGCGCCGCCGTCGAGGACGGGTACAAGCGACTGCTGTCCCTTTCGATGGAGACCGAGATGCGCTTGGCCACCAAGGAGGCGGCCGACGCCGAGGCGATCCGCGTCTTCGCCGAGAACCTGCGCCAGCTCCTGCTGGCCCCACCCCTGGCGCAGAAGCGCGTCCTGACCGTCGACCCCGCCTACCGCACAGGCTGCAAGGTCGTTTGCCTTGACGCCCAGGGCAAGCTGCTCCACCACGAGACGGTCTACCCCCACTCCGGCGACCGGCAGCGCGCCAAGGCCGCGGCTACGATCACAGCGCTCTGTGAGCGATTCTCTGTAGAGGCTGTAGCCGTGGGCGACGGCACCGCCGGGCGAGAGACGGAGGCGTTCGTGCGCTCGCTGGGGTTACGAGGCGGCACCATCGTTGCGATGGTGGATGAGAGCGGTGCCTCGGTCTACTCGGGCTCAGAGGTCGCGCGGGAGGAGTTCCCCGACCTGGACTTGACCGTGCGCGGCACCGTCTCGATCGGCCGGCGCATACTGGACCCGCTCTCGGAGCTGGTCAAGATCGACCCGAAGTCCGTCGGCGTCGGGCAGTACCAGCACGATGTGGACCAGGGCGCGCTCCGCCAGAGCCTGGACGACGTGGTGACAAACTGTGTCAACCGCGTGGGCGTGGAGATCAACACGGCCAGCAAGCAGCTCCTGACCCACGTGTCCGGGCTCGGGCCGAAGCTGGCGCAGGCCATCGTGAGCGTGCGCAACGAGCGCGGGCCGTTCCGCTCCCGCAAGGACCTGAAGGACGTGCCCGGCATCGGCCCGAAGACCTTCGAGCAGGCGGCCGGCTTCCTGCGCATCTGCGGCGCCCAGAACCCCCTGGACGCCAGCGCCGTGCACCCGGGGAGCTACCACGTCGTCCACGCCATGGCGAGTGACCTGGGTTGCTCCGTCGGCGACCTGATAGCCGACCCCGCCCTGCGCCGTCGCATCGTGCTGGACCGTTACGTGGGCGAGGACGTCGGCATGCCGACACTGCGGGACATACTGGACGAGCTGGCCCGGCCGGGCCGGGATCCCCGGGAGCGCTTCGAACCGTTCCTGTTCGCCGACGGCGTCCAGAAGATTGAGGACCTCCAGCCCGGTATGAAGCTGCCCGGCATCGTGACCAATATCACGAACTTCGGCGCGTTCGTGGACGTGGGCGTGCACCAGGACGGCCTCGTCCACGTGAGCGAGCTGGCGGACCGCTTCGTCCGGGACCCCTCCGAGGTGGTAAAGCTGCGGCAGAAGGTGACCGTCACCGTACTGGAGGTGGACCTGGAGCGCAAGCGCATCGCGCTCTCGATGCGCAGCAAGCCCGGTGAGGGGCGACGGCGTCGGAGCCCGAAGCCGGGCGGCGAAGGACGGCCTCCCGCAGGCGGCAACAAGCCTGCGCCACGCCAGAAGGGCGCCTTTAGCCAGCCGTTTAGGGACCTGTTCAAAGACCGCCCGCGCTAACGTCGGCGGGCCTGCCCGGCTGTGCGGTCGCGTTGTGCTGCCCTCCTCCTGCGGGAATGCGGGCCTTCCGTCTTTATGTCTCATCCTGGGTAGCGCACCGAATTCTTCTGGCCGAAGTTCCGTGGCCCTTTGAGTTGGATTTTGGGCCGTATCCCCCTCTATGACGCAGAATTCGGCGTTTCGACGGGTGTTGCTAGGTGCAATATGTAGGCATGTATTGTGATTTGTACCAACGTTTTCGGCTTGCCATGGCCCGTTGCGCCCGCTATGATGGTGGGCATGCACATACACGTCATCCCAAATCGAGGTTCGCGACCGACCGTATTGGTCCGACAGTCCTATCGCGAAGGTAAGAAGATCCGCAAACGTACGCTGGCCAATCTGAGCAAGTTGCCGCGGGAGCACGTCGAGGTCCTACGCCGCCTTCTGAGGGGCGAGAAGCTGGTCGCGCCTGAAGAGGCCCTCACCATTGAGCGCTCGCTGGCCCACGGCCACGTCAAGGCCGTGCGGAACTCTTCGGACCAGTTGTGGGCAAGGAGGCAAAAGAATGGGAAACATGTTTAGCCGACGGGATTTCCCGACATTCATGGGGTTCGGGGCGGCTTCTATGGCCATGCCGCGGCCCCTGCTCGCGGGCGGGTCGTCGCAAAGCAAACCCAACATCATCCTTTACATGACGGACGACCAGTGCTGGGGTGACACCGGTTACAACGGGCACGAGATTCTCAAGACCCCAAATCTCGATGCGATGAGCAAAGAGGGCATTCGCTTCGATCGGTTCTACTCCGGCGCGCCGGTATCTTCGCCCACGCGCGGCAGTTGCCTCACGGGCCG
>JAUVVP010000344.1 GCA_030604585.1 Planctomycetota bacterium
CACGTGGTGCCGCAGGATCGCGTCCCCCGGGATCAGCCCCCACAGGCCGAGGGCCACGCCCACCAGGATGAGCGCCGGCACGAGCGAGGCCGGCAGGGCCCGCCGCCGCTCCGGCCGGGGCGCCACTGCCACCACCAGCGCGCCGCTGGCCACCATCAGCAGCGAGCCGAACACTATGGAGCCCTGCGAGCCCAGCATGCGCACCAGCCAGAAGCCCGTCAGCAGCGCTCCCGAGACCGCCCCCACCGTGTTGGCCACGTAGATGCGCCCCACCGACTCGCCCGTCTGCCGCACGCCGGCGGCGTACAGGTGACAGGCGATGGGAAACGCCGCGCCCATCAGCGTGGTCGGGACGATCATGACCATTGCGCTGCGCACGAACTGCACCATCGTCAACTGGGCAAAGCTGCTGTAGCCCAGCGGAGGCGGCAGGAAGAGGGGAATAGTCGCCAGCGCGCACAGGCCGATGAGCGCCTCCAGGTAGCCGTAAAGGCGCCAGTACCCTCGCTTGGCTCCCCTCCTCACCAGCGCGCCGGCCACGGCGCCGCCCAGGCCCAGGCCCAGCAGGAACGTCGTCAGCATCACGCTGAAGGCGTGCACCGTCGTCTCGAACACCAGGGCCAGCAGGCGCGTCCAGACCACCTCGTAGGAGAACGAGACGAACCCGGAGATGCCCACCGCCAGCAGGAGCAGCCGGAGCCGGACGCGCCCCAGCACGGCATCGGCCGGCGGCTCTTCGGCTGCCTCTTCCGCCGACGCTTGCGCACCGCCGGCCAGGCTGTGGAGCCCCACGAACGCCACCGCCAGCGCCATGTTGATGCCGACGGCCAGGTGGATGGTCGTCTGGGTGCCCCACAGGCGCATAAACACGAACCCCGAGAGGAAGGCCCCGGCCGCCGCACCCAACGTGTTCAGCCCGTAGAGGATGCCGACGGCCGACCCCACCACGCCCCGGCGGCGCGCCAGATAGCGGCTCAGCACCGGTAGAGTGCCGCCCATCAGGAACGTCGGCACGATGAGGATCAACGCCGACACGAGCACCTGCACGGCCATCAGGAGCGCAGGGCTCTCGGTGGCGCGGAAGACGGCCCGATACAGCCCCTCGGCCATGTCCATCGCCGGCAGCACCAGGAGCGCCGAGACGGCGATCCCCACCTCCAGCAAGGCGTAGATCAGTAGGTGGCGCCTGGCGCGGTCAGCGAACCGCCCGAACGCGAGGCTCCCCAGCGCCAGCCCGGCCATGAACACCGAGATCACCACGCTGACAGCGTAGGTCGTGCTCCCGAACAGCGTGGTGAAGACGTGCTTCCAGGCCACCTGGTAGATGAGCCCCGCCGATCCCGACACGAAAAAGAGCGTGCACACAAGGAAGGCGGCCAACGCGGGGCGGAATGGCTGCCCGCGGCTCGTCACGGGTCGCGGCCAGTCGGGAGCCATGAAGCGTCCTCCAGCCTGGGGCATGCAGCCGGGCACGGTCGTCGGCGGCACGGATGTGACATTCTAACCGTCGCCCCCAGCCAGTTCCACCGGCTGCACCGCCGCCGGAGCCCCCCGCAAGGGCCGCGGGCGCGGACCCGTCCTCCGCAGTAGCTTTGCTACGGAGGGTGGAAGCTACTTCGCAGAGTAGCATAGGAGCCGCCCATGCCCCCGACCAAAGCCGATCTGAGTCCTGACCCATTGGACAAGCTCAGGGCAACGCCGCCGCGAGATCGCCTCCATCCTGGCCGCAGGCATCCTGTGCGTGAGCACCCGCCCGGAAGCCACGCCCGAACCCGCCCAGAAACGCCTTGACTTGTCCGCGCTCCCGAGCCCTCATGTCCCTGCTGGTTAACAGGCCTGCGAGAACCCTCCTACGCACGAGGCTACGGGGGGCAAGCCAGAGATAGGAGGGTCAGCATGGCCATGAACGTCGGCAAGCCTCGGGATGAGTTGCTTACTCGGGCGGTCTCTGGTACATTCTTGGAAGCCAAGGCGCTTATGGCGGAGCAGGCGGCAATGCGAGTGGCTTAGCCCGCATCTCCAGTGGGAGAGTGGGGCATGATGACGGCAAGAACGTGTCGGACTGCGGGAGTGCTGGTTGTCTTGCTGCTGGTGGGCGGCCTGCCGGCCCAAGCCGGCACGCTGGAGTACCGCCACGGGATGCCTTCGGCGCTGCAACAGGAGGTCCCGTACCTGGGCAGACAGCAGTTGGAGCCACTCGAGGATCCGCCTGACATCGCAGCGGCGCCGCTTCTGGCGGGCGAGCCCGTCTACTTCCTGGCCGAACTCGGCGACAAATGGAATCTTCCCTTTGTGGTCATCTTCGATCCCGAGGCCAGGGGTGGTCAGGGCGCCATCTACTTCGACCTGGACAATGACGGTGATCTGGCGGAGGAGCAGCCGCTGGCGCCCCAGCAATGGGGAGGCGGGCAGGCCTTTGGCCCCATCCGCGTGACGCTCGAGCGAGACGGGTCGCCCGGTCTCTACCACTGCTGGATCCAGCGTCAGCAACGGGGAGGGGAGGCCGGCGGCAGTTGGCTGCTGGTGCCGGGCTGCTACAACGTCGGCGAGATCACCTTCGAAGGAGAGACGTACCGCTGTGCGGTCGTGGACGTCAACGGGAACGGACGGTTCAACGACTATCGTCTGGGCTCAGGCGACCGGGGCGACTGGCTGTACGTTGACTGGAACCAGGACGGCGAGTTCGACGCGAGATGGTTCGGTGGCGAACGCGTCGAGTACTCCGCCCGGTACTGGCGCGAGGGGCGATGGTACCGGCCTGTCGTCAGCGCGGACGGGTGCGAAGCGTCGTTCGGGCCGGGCGACTTCGAGTTCGGCACCTTCATCACTGACCACGAGAAGTTCACCGTGCGTTTCAACTCGCGGACTGGTTCCGGCGAGATCGGCTTCGAAGGTCCGAGCCCCGTGCAAGTGCCGGCCGATAGCTACGGCTACGCCAACATCTGGGTCTACGAGGAGGATGAGGACGGCAACCAGTGGCAGGCCTACGGCTTCGGCGAGCCGTGGACGCGGCTCGAGATCATGTGGGATGAAGAGACGCATACCGAGTTTGGGCCGCCCTTTACTGCCAGGCTGACGCCAACGGAGCCCGGGCCCTACCGCTCCGGCCAGACTGTGACGCTGAACGCGAGACTGAGGGGCCGCGACGGCAAGGCGTACTACGTGAGCCGGGAAGGGGGGCGTCGGCGCCCGCCCAAGGTGGTCGTCAGGGCCTTTGGCGGCAAGGAACTGGAGACCTATGCCATGCGGCGCGGCGGAGGCTTTGCCACTTACACGGTATCGTGGCGCATTCCGGAGAGCATGCGCGGCAAGGCGGTCGTGGCCGCTGCCGTCTTCGAGACGGGTCCCTTCGGATGTCACGTCGAGGAGGTGCTGCTGGAGATCAAGTAAGGGGCTACTGCAGAACCCCGTTCGTGACGAGGACGAGCGAGAAGCCCGAGGGCAAGGCGGCAGGCGCAAACCGCCGGAAGCGTGGCTGAAGCCACGTTGAGGACGTTTTGCGCCGACAACACAGTCATCGGGCTTCGCAGCCGGCCGCAGTAGATCCGGGTTGTGCAATAGCCCCTAAGAGGGGGTTCGGCGGGCGAGGGCGGCTGTGTTGGCTTCTGATGCTGGGTCGTGCGGCGCTCATCGCCCTTGCCCTGATCTGCGCCTGATGGCCCCTCTCTGCCGCTCC
>JAUVVP010000481.1 GCA_030604585.1 Planctomycetota bacterium
CAATGTCGCCGAACTCCAGTTTGTTGAAGCGGTACTTGCCGCAGGCCAACGTCAGGATCACGCAGTCGTCGGGAACGGCCTGGGCGAACTCGGTGTAGTAGTTGCGCCCCGGCTTCGCGCCGTCGCAGCCGCCGATCAGGAAGAAGTGCCTGATGGCCCCGCCCTTGACGGCCTCGATGACCTTGTCGGCCACGCCCATGACGGCGTTGTGGCCGAAGCCGACCAGGATGGTCTCCTCGGGTCCGTCCTCGGCGAAGCCCTCCGCCGCCAGCGCCGCCTCGATGACGGGCGCGAAGTTGCGGTCGGCGATGTGGACCACGCCGGGCCAGCCCACCACGCCGCAGGTAAAGAGCCGGTCCTTGTAGCTGTCCTTCGGTTTCTGGATGCAGTTGGTGGTCATCAGGATGGCGCCGGGGAACTGGTCGAACTCCTTGCGCTGGTCCTGCCACGCCCCGCCGTAGTTGCCCACCAGGTGCCCGTACTTCTTCAACTCGGGATAGCCGTGGGCGGGCAGCATCTCGCCGTGGGTGTAGACGTTGATGCCCTTGCCCTCGGTCTGCTTGAGCAGCTCCTCCAGGTCCTTCAGGTCATGACCCGAGACCACGATGGCCTTGCCCTTCAGCGGGGTGATGCGCACGGGCGTAGGCTCGGGGTGCCCGTAAGCGCCCGTGTTGGCCCCGTCGAGCAGTTCCATGGCCTTCAGGTTCAGCTCGCCCACCCGGAGGGCCTTGCCGAGCAGCTCCTCGGCGTCCGTTGGGTTCGTCGTGAGGTAGTCCAGCACTTCGTGGAAGGCGCCGTATAGCGCGTCGTCCTCCTTGCCCAGTATCTCGGCGTGGTCGGCGTAGGCGGCTGCCCCCTTGAGGCCGTAGGCGATGAGCTCCTGGAGCCCGGCCGCCGTTTCACCCAGGGCGTCTATGCGCTTCTGGATGGTGACCTCTTCGCCCTGTCGGATCAGCTCATCGATGCCCTCGGCGGGGGCAAATGCGGCAGGCCCGGCGAGCTGCTCGGGCGTCTGGCCGGCCCTGGCGCATGCCTCTTCGTAGAGTTCCCTGGCCCTGTCACGCAGCTCGGCCGCCCGCAAGACCATCTGGCGCAGGCTCTGCGGGTCGAAGTTCACGTTCGTCAGCGTAGCGAAGAGGGCTTGCACGGTGAAGACGTTTACGTCGCGGTCCGTGGCGCCCAACTGGCGCGCCCTATGCGCGTACGTCGAGATTCCCTTGACCGCGTGCACGAGCAGGTCCTGCAGCGCTGCCGTTTCCGGGTCTTTTCCGCAGACGCCGTGCGCCGTGCATCCCGTTCCGTGGCCGGTCTGCTCACACTGATAGCAGAACATGTTCATTGGGAAAGCTCCCCCTTCAAATGGGTCCTCAGAGACGTTGGGCCGGCATCAGCCGGCTGCTGCGCATTCCGCTTCGTGCAGCGCGCGCGTTTCCTTGATCTCGCCGCGCAGCCCCACGACCACCTCCTCGACCGGGATGCGCTTGCCGCACTCGGACAGGGCGTGCCTGGCCAGTGCCATCATCCCGAAGCAGCACGGCACCTCCATGTGCACGATGGTCAGAGAGCGGATGTCGTTCCGCTTGAGGATGTCGGTCAGCTTCTCGGCGTAGTAGGCCGAATCGTCCAGCTTGGGGCATCCGACCAGCAGCCTCTTGCCGCGCAAGAGGCGGGCGTGGAAATCCGGCAGCGCAAAGGGCACGCAGTCGGCCGCCAGCAGGAGGTCGGCCCCCTGGAAGAAAGGCGCGCTGACCGGGACCAGCCGAAGCTGCACCGGCCATTGGCTCAGTGCCGACGGCTCCCCCTGATGTCGCTCGGCCGGTCCCCGGCCATGATCGCACGCAATGTTCATCAGTGCCGCCCCCGGACAGGCGCCGCCATGGACGGCGTGGTCCGCCGGCAATGGCGACTCCTGCCGGGACGTCAACGCGGCGACGGCCTCCTCGTCGAACTCCTCCGCTTCGCGCTCGACAACGCGGATGGCGTCCCGCGGACAGACCCCCAGGCAGGCCCCCAATCCGTCGCAGTAGCGGTCGCTGACGAGCCTTGCCTTCCCGTCAACGATCCTCAGTGCCCCCTCCGGGCAGTTGGGGATGCAGTCCCCACACCCGTTGCACTTCCCCTCGTCTATCTGCACTATCTTTCGTAGAGGCATTCTATCCCTCTTGCGGTGGTCCCGCAGACCGGACCTGCGGTGTCAGGCGCGCCGTTCCGATCCGCTTTCCGGCTTCCGTGAGCGCCTCCCGGCTGAGGTGGGCCTCCCGGTCGGGCCGATGGCCCTCTTGCAGGTTCACGATGAGGTCCGCGTCGAACAGCACGGAACCGTTCCGCGTGTTCATCCGGTCGCGGTCGTGGTGGCGCTCGACCAGGCCGAGTATCTCCTCTTCGATGGCCCGGGGGAAGCCGAGGTCGGCCAGCAGTTCGGCTGCTACCCCTCGACCGACCTGCCCGTGATCTTCCCGCCCCGCCTGCTCGGGCCGCGATCTACCGATGTCATGGAGGATCGCCGCCGGCACCAGCACCAGCGGATCGGCTCCCACCTCCCGCCCGATCTCCTCCGACAGCCGCAGCACCTTCAAGGCATGCTCGGCTCTCCCCTCATCGTCTCCGAAGGCCTTCTTCATGCGCTCAACCAGTTCCGC
>JAUVVP010000482.1 GCA_030604585.1 Planctomycetota bacterium
GTCTGCGGCCGGGAGGGCTTGCAGGCCGAGGAGGGAGTGGCGGCGGTCATCGCCCGCGCCGCCCGCGGCAGCATGCGCGACGCCCTGGGCACCCTTGACCAGTTGGCCGCCTTCGGCGACGAGCTGCGCATGAGCGACGTGTTGGCCGTGCTGGGCGCGGTGGACCGGCGGGTGCTGGCGCAGATCGTGGACGCCCTGGCGCAAGAGGATGCGGCGGCGGCGCTGCGGGCGGCGCACGGCGTCCTGTTCGGCGGCACCGATGTCGAAGACTTCGCCGATCAGCTCAGCGAATACCTGCGGGACCTCCTCGTGGCCTCCTATTGCGGCGTAGACGACCCGATGCTGGCCGGCTCGGTGGCAGACGCAGACGTGCTGCGGCGCCAGTCGGAGCTGTTCTCGCCCGAGCAGCTCACCTACATGATGCAGTTGCTGCGTGAAGCGAAGCTGCGGGCCCGGCGCGACACGACGGGGCGCATCGCCGTCGAGCTGGCCCTGGTCAAGATGAGCCGGCTCAGCGAACTCGTCCCGCTGGAAGAGGCACTGGGCGAGCTTTCGGGAGGGCCGGTCTCGGCGGGGCCCGGCAATGAGCGGGCCGGCCCGCGTTCCGGCCCGGCTGCCGCAGGCGAGCAGGCGGCGACCGGCGCGCTGCGGCGGATGAAGCAGAAGCTGAAGACGGGACCCGGCGGCGCGCCTGCCGTCCGCAATGAACGCAAGCCGCCGGAAGGCATCAATGAGGTCAAGTACCGTGAGGTTGTGGCCTCCGCCCGGGACCCTGAAGCCGGGCGCGAGGCGATGGAGAACGAGACGCTGCGAAAAGCGTTCACCGAGGCCGACCGGGCGCTGGGGTTGAGCCCCGTGCGGCTCGAACGGACTGCCGACCAGGAGCAGGGGGACGAGCCGGACGAGCAGGCGCCGGCGGAAGAGGAGACTGAGTAGGGCGCGGCGTTCCGCCGCGCGGCGCGGCGGCGCCGGAGCCGACCTGACGATAAAGGAGAAGAGAATGAAAGGCTTCCCCGGGATGGAGGACCTTGGCGGCCTGATGAAGCAGGCCCAGAAGCAACTGAAGGACATGCAGCGCCGCATGCGTGAGATCGAGGAGGACCTGCGCGAGCGCGCCGTGGAAGGGAGCGCCGGCGGCGGGATGGTCAAGGTCATCTTCAATGGCCTTCGGGAGCCACTGGACGTGAAGATAGAGCCGGTCGTGCTGGAGGAGGAAAGCCCCGAGTTCTTGCAGGAGATGATACTGGCCGCGATGCGCCAGGGGCTGAAGAAGTCGCAGGAGCTGGAGGAGGCCGAACGCGGCAAGGTCTCGGGCAAGTTGAACATCCCCGGACTGGGCGCGCTCTTCTGATGTGTTGCCATACGCCTCCGCACTCGGTAGAATACCAACGCGCAAGGGGCCGATGGCAGCAGGAGTGACAGGTGGCCAAGGTCTACACGGAGTCGATCGGGCGGCTGATGGAGCTGCTCTCCCACATGCCGGGCGTGGGGGAGAAAACGGCCGAGCGGCTGGCCTACCACATCCTTCGCCTTTCCCGCCAGGAGGCCCTGGCGCTTGCGGACGCCATCCGGGAGGTCAAGGAGAAGGTGAAGCAGTGCTCCATCTGCTACCAGTTCGCCGAGACGGACCCGTGCGCCGTCTGTAGCGACCCGCGGCGCGACCGCTCGACCATCTGCGTGGTGGAGGAGGCGAAGGACGCCGTGGCCATCGAGCAGAGCGGCGGCTACCGGGGCCTTTACCACGTGCTGTGCGGGCGGCTGGCGCCGCTGGAAGGGATGGAACCCGAGGACCTGACTCTGGAAGGGCTTATGCGCCGGGCCGGCTCAGACGAGGTGGACGAGGTGATCCTGGCCACCAACGCGGACATGGAGGGGGAAGCCACCGCCCTCTACGTGCGCGAGGCGCTGGAGGGGCTGCCGGTGAAGATGACGCGCCTGGCCCGCGGCATTCCGAGCGGCAGCCAGTTGGAATATGCGAACGCGGCGGTGCTGGCCGAGGCCCTGGAGGGCCGCACGGAGATGGACAGGGGGCGCCGCGCTGACACGGAAGGACGGGCGACGAGGCAATGAGGCTGGAAGCCGCTCTACAGCTCCGGCAGGAAATGCGACTGAAGCTCGCGCCGCAGATCATTCAGTCCATTGAGATACTGCAACTGCCTCTGCTCGAGCTGCGCGACCGCATAGACCTGGAACTGCTGGAGAACCCGATGCTCGAGATCTCGGGCACCGAGGAGAGCCCCGCCGAGGAGGACGAAGAAAGCGAAGAAGCAACCGCCGAAGAGCTGGATGACATCGAGCCCGTTGAGACCCTCAAGGAGGAGCCGGAGACCGAACCCGAACCCGAACCACTGGCGGAGGAGAACTACGAGGCGATCGAGGACATCCTCCGCCAGGCCGAAGCCGATACCTACGAGTGGCGGCGGGGCAGGGCGCCGGTTGACGGGGACAAGGACGCCAAACGGGCGGCCATCGAGAACTCGCCCGCACCCGACATCTCCCTCGAAGAACACCTGCGCCGACAGCTTGCGTATCTGGAACTCGATCCCGCCATCCGGGCGGTCTGCGACAACATCATCCCCAACCTCGACTGGCGCGGCTACCTGGAGTATCCGCTCGAAGAGATCGTCTCCTCCA
>JAUVVP010000284.1 GCA_030604585.1 Planctomycetota bacterium
GCAGTTGTTGACGATGACGGTCGCCTCGGGGTCCTTCTCGCGGACGGTCTCGCAGGCGATCTTCGTGATGACGACCTCCTGCTCCTGCGTCAGGTTGAGGCCGTTGGCCCAGTCGTGCGCCTCGTTGATGGCGTCCCAGACCGTGATGCGGTCGCGGTAGCGCTCGACGCTGCGGCCGACCACGCGGCGGCAGTGGCGCTGGGCGCTCTGCCAGTCGGCCCCCTTGAGCCACTCGGGCAGGCCGGCCTCGTGCCCCCACCAGAGGGGGTGCCCCTTCGGGAAGATGCCGTCCCGCTCGCACCAGGCCAGTATCTCGTCCACCCACGAGTAGTCGGGCTTGCCCTCCTCGGGCTCCAGGCTCCTCAGGTAGAAGGGCAGCGTGCCGAAGTTGAGGGTCCGGCTGAATCGGCGGCGGATCGCATCCCGGTGCTCGCCCCGGGCGAAAGTGTTGCATCCGAAAAGGAACCCGTCCCGCATGCTGACCGTGGCGATCCGCTCCCTGGCCCTTTCGACCACGGCCATCTCCCCCGCCCAGAGCCCATGCGAGAGGGCGAGCAGGTGAAAGCCTGCGCGCGATGCGCCCGACGTCCTGTCGGCCTCATCGAGGCAGTCGGCGGCGGCGTCCACGTGCGCCCGGCAGGCAGCGGACCATCGGACGGCGGGCCCGCCCATCAGGCGCTGCACCTCGGCCAGCCGGCCGGCGGCCGCCTCCCGCACGAAATCAACCGCCTCCTCCGAGCTGTCGTAGCCCTGGCCCTGGTTGTCGGCCGTGACCCACAGCGTCCCGAAGTCAGGGACGTGCACGTTGGCATGGAGCGCGACGGCCCCATCCGGCGCCTCGATCTCCACCGTGCCGTCGGCAGCGATCTCGCTGCGCCGCCGCTCCGGCTCGAAGTGCAGGTCGGCGACGTAGAGGGACTTCAGCGCATCTTCCAGCATCGGCTCGCCGCCCGGGCCGAGCAGCCTCACCTTCAGCTTGTGGCTCATGACAGATCCTCCCGTCCGGCCGGTCTGGTCCGGCCGGCTCATGGGTTATCCGGACGGTCGCGCTAAGCAGCCCTGCAAGCGCGAAACCCACTTCCCCGGCAGCGAAGCATCCGCCGAAGTGTCTTTCATCTTCACCGACGCGAAGTAGACCTTGCCGTCTTCCTTGAGGCCGCTGCTTAGCGGTCGAGTTTGCGCGGCAAGAATGACGCGCCCCACATTCTAACGGCGAACCGTCCGCGATCAACGAAAGGGGAAAGATGGCCTCTCCGGGGCAACAGGCCCGCGGCGGCCCCCAGCGCCGCCGTGCCCCGGTTTGACCGACACATCCGTTTCAGCTATAGTTAGGTGTGCCCCGCGCAGGGCGCACCGCTGCGCTTGCGGGGCAACTCGGAGAGGGCGTAGCTCAGTTAGGCAGAGCAACGGACTTTTAATCCGTAGGCCGTGGGTTCGATTCCCACCGCCCTCACCACCTATCTCCTATCCTGCCAAAGACTTACGGTTCGGTCCGCTGCGCCGCATCCCCGGCATGTGAACACATTTTGTACACATGTCCACCAGCGTGCGAGGCCGCGCGTCCCAGCGGAGGAGTACCCCGTCTCGTGCCCGGTTTGACGCAGGTGGTCGCAGGCGTTACGATTGGCCCCGGAGTAGGAGCTGGTAGGTCGGCCGTATCGAGAGTCGGCCCTGCCATCGGGAGAGAGACAGGGGCAAGGTCCATGCACCCGTGTTGTTGACACTCACAGCACAGTGACCTACCAGAAGTCACTCTGTCGGCGGTCGCGGGTCCTTTGAATCCACCGGGGGCACAGACTAGTGGCCCGTTAAGCAGCGGACCTTGTGTTCCGGCACCCCCGGCGAGACGCCGGGGGCTACCCGTACCGGGTAGGCGGGGCGTCTCGCCCCGCTCTTCGCGAATGGAGTGGCGAGGGCAAACGCAATGCTTCCAGTTCAACAGTCCATTAGACTCGGACAGAGGAGACTCTGGTCATGGGTTCACGAAGGAACACAGGGGGGTTTGCGGCTATGTTGCTTATTGCAGGCGTTTGCGCATCGGCATCCGGCGCCAGGCTCGTAGACGTCCGAACCGTCGACGAACAGCATGTGATGGTCCACTGGCTAGACGGCGAAGTCGAGTACAGAGACGATGGCGAAGGGCCGGGCGCGTTCGGTGGCCACGAGAATCCCGGCGGCGAGACCGTCAAGCGCCACGAACCAGCACTCGACACCACGACAGCACTCGAGCCCGGTAGTTACACCATCAGCTCACAGGATGACGGGAACTATGCCGCGCCCACCCGACCGACCGATGTGTACCGCAAGAGCAAGGTCAACGGCACCGACCACGCGTGGCCCGAAGCCAACTACACCCTCGAGCACACGATCTTCTTGAGGCTGCCCCGGAGGCTCCAACAGGGCAAGAACTACACGCTGACCATAGCGCCCCAGACCAACAGCGATACCGCATCCGCCGATTTCGGCTTTGACATCTTCAGCAGCGTCTCGGAGGCCATCCACGTCAACATCATCGGCTACAATCCCGACCATACGGCCGTGAAGTCGGCCGACCTCTACATGTGGCTGGGCGACGGCGGGGCCCGCGATTACTCCGACTATGTCGGCCGCAAGGTCATCCTCTATGACGTGGACTCCCAGCAGCAGCACGAAGTCGGCCAGGTGACGTTCTGGAGGCCCCAGGGGCCCGACCTCGGCAAGTGGAACCTGACAAGGTCGGACGTCTGGAACTGCGACTTCTCTGATTTCACGGGCACGGGCAGGTTCCGCCTGGCCGTCGACGGGATCGGCTGCAGCCCCGAGTTCACGCTCAGCCCCAACGTCTACTACGAGCCGTTCAGGACGTCTGTGCGCGGCTTCTTCTACATGCGGATCGGCATGGGCATGGACTACTACCCGCCGCCGCGCCAGCCGCGCTTCATCCCCGACGTGGACCCGCCGGGCTTCAAGGTCTACCGGACGACCTTCGGCCCGCACCACCTGGACTGGCGCAGGGCCCGGGGCGACGTCTGGGACCGCAAGCGCGAGTGGGTCCAATACAGGGAGCCCGGCGAGCCGACCAACCCCGATGCGTGGGGCGGGCATTCCGACGCCGCCGACTGGGACCGGCACGCCGGCCACGTCTCGATCATCTGGGACATGCTGCTGCCCTACTTCCTGAGCAACGGCAAGATAGGCGACGATGACCTGGGCATCGCCGAGAGCGGCAACGGCATCCCCGACATCATCGACGAGGCGCTCTACGAAGTGGACTTCTGGCTCCGACTGCGCGACGGGGACGGCAACTACTCCTTCGGGCTGAACAACCCGGGCAGGGACAACCTGACGATGCACCAGGCCGGGGCGCACCCGTACATGGCGTGGGTCAACGCGGCCAACTGCGCCATGGTGGCCGACTGCTTCCGGATCGCAGGCAGACCCGACCTGATGGCCAAATACAGGGACGCCGCCGTCGAAGCCTGGACCCGGGCCAACGGCGGAGGCCTCGACTTCGCATACGGCATCGGCAACGGGCGCATGCGCGGCCACGACCTGAAGATGATGGCAGCGGCGTTCCTCTACAACGTCACCGGCGACCGCGCCTATGAAGACGCGATGGCCGAGGAGTCCGTGGTCACCGGGCCGACATCGGAGCTCGAGACCCGCAGGGGCGGCTGCCAGTACTGGGGCACGGCCGCCTACCTGATGTGCGCCGAGAACGAGTGGCAGCCGCTCCACCATCCCGAGCTGCTGGGGAACATGAGGGCTTCGGTCCTGAACGACGCCATGCAGAAGAACGTAGCGCCGTCCGAGCAACGCCCCTCCCGCCGCAGCAGCGACGAGGCCCACGGCTGGTTCCAGGCCACCGAGATGGTGCACCCGCTCTGCATCGCGCACGCCGTCTCGAACTACGCTGCCGAACGGGAGACACTGCTGAAGGCCATGCTCCTGGAAGCTGACTACGGCCTGGGTCGCAACACGATGAACATGGTTCACATGACCGGCCTGGGCAGCCGCTGTGTGCAGGACATCTTCACGTCCGGGCGCAACGACGGCGTGCCGGGCGTACACCCGGGCCACACGCCTTACATGAACGCGGACGCGTGGGGTCGGGGCTACAAGGCCGACCCGCAGTGGTACGCCGAGAAGGGCTACCCGGTCTGGGACCAGTGGCCCCACGCAGAAGCGCTCTGGAGAGCCCGGTACTGCTACGCCAACAACGAGTTTACGCCCCAACAGACCATGCGGGGCAAGATGCTGCTGCTGGGCTACCTCTACTCACTGGGAGAGCCCCATGGAGGCGAGTAGCTCGGACCGGATCGGACCGGGCGCGGAAGGC
>JAUVVP010000354.1 GCA_030604585.1 Planctomycetota bacterium
CTCGTTGAAGCCGCTCTGCTCGATGTTGCCGAGCCACTCATGGCGCAGCACGATCCGCTCCGGGTCCCGCACGGGGCGCACGGCGGCCGCGCAGCAACCTGCCAGCGCGGCGCAGACGGCCAGCGCGGCGCAGACGGCCAGCGCACCAATGCGTCGGCCCATGTCCGCCTTGGCAGAGACGCTCCTCGTCATGACCATGGGCCTTCCCGGTTCTGTCCGTGGTGAAGCGTCACCATGTCACTGTGATCGAATCGGAGATGCCGCGAACGAGCGCCGCCCCCCTCTGCCGGTCCACCTCGTAGTCAACTGCCCGGGGAACGAGGGGTCCGTCGGGGTCATCGGGCGTCGGTTCGCCGGCATCGTAGACGCCCGTCTGGACGACCTGGAGCCTGCCGCCCTCCAGGCTCTCCGGGTAGGGGTAGAGCGTGACCTCGGCGTTCTTCAGGCCGGAGATGGCGAAGGATCTGTTCTTGCCGGTCGGCGTCATCTGTTCCTTGACCCGCACGTAGGAACTCTCCGCCTGCCTGAGGAAAGCGCGGACCTCGTGATGGATCGTTTTCTCGAAATGGTAGCGTGACGTGCGGTGACCGACGAAGGTCTCCCGTTCGCTGACCAGCGGCGCGCCGTCGGGGAACTGCATCCTTATCGCGACGGGCGCATCCGGCTTGTGGCCGGCGAGCATGAATGCACCGCGGTGGCGCGACAGGAAGATCAGAGCCGGTCGGACCGTCGGGCTGGGGCGCTCCTGGCCGATGAAGTAGCCGAGATCGGCCAGCAGGTTCCGCGCCCACTCGCCGGGGCTGTGGCGGCGCTCCCCGGCTTCGGGGACAGGTTCGAGACGGCGCCGCCCCGAGAAGGCGAGCGAACCGCGCAGCCACGCCACCCGGCCGCCGTTCCAGTCCGGCCTCGAGCGCAGCAGGCCGTAGACCCTTTCGGCGGCTCCCTGCCTTACGCGGACCCTGGCCTGCGTGACCTCGTCGGGCTCCTGCGCAAGAACGGCACAGGCGCCGCCTGCGCTCACCAGCGGGTCGTGCAGCAGGCGGCGAGCGCCGGTCAGGCCGAGCATGTCGGTTCGCAGGTCCTCCTCCACTTCCAGCTCGCCGTGCAGTGGCTCATCTGCCTGGAGGCCCAGCAGGTCTCGCACGCACGCGGCCGCCGTCGCCACCGGGCCGTAAACCAGGGCCTTGCCGCCTTCCAGGACCCAATCGCAGAGCGCCTCCGCCAGGCTCCATCCTTCCACGGGCACGGGCGCCACCAGCACGCAGTCGCGCAGCACCTCCACCCGCCTCGTCCCCAGACTGACGAAATCCCCGGCGGCGATCACGGTGTTCACCGGCAGGCCGGCCGTCAGGCAAGCCGTCATGAACCAGTCGTGGAAGAAGGGGTGGTCCAGCAGCTCCGGCCGCGAATCAATTAGGTCGTGGTATTCCCCAAACGGGTAGACCCAGACCAGCGGGCCCGGCGCGTCCGGCCTGAGGGCGAAGGCCCGGGCCAGGTGCGGCGTCACCTCGCGCGCCACCTCGGGCACCAGGTCGCCCACCTCGTCGTCAATCGTCAGCAGCTCCAGGCGGCTGGGCGTTTCGATCTCGCCGTCGGCGTTCACGCGGCACGCCGAGGCCGGGCAGTAGATGTCGTACGGCTCGCAGCCGTAGTAGGACCACCAGGGGTCGGCGTGGAACCAGGGGTCGTTGATGTAGTAGCGGAAGGGGATGGGCAGGCCGCCGGCGCCCGCGATGCGCGAGAGGTAGATGGTCATCTCCGCTCCCAGCCTGCGGCAGCCCCACGGCGTGTTCGGCGGCAGGGCGGCGCCGCCTTCGGAGAGGATCTCCCGCAGGGGGACAGCGTCGCTGGCCACGTCCATCCCCACGCCGAAGTTCGTCCCCCTCAGCTCCACGGGATAGTCGGGGCATTCGGCGCGGAACTCCCTCCAGAAGGACAGGATGTTGGCCTTGCTCTCGGCCGCCCTCTGCGGCCTGAAGCGCTCTCCGTCGAAGACTTCGCCCATGTAGCTCCAGGCCATGTGCGTGCAGCCGAAGCCGTTGGAGAGCCAGATGTAGTCGAAGCCGAGAGCGCCGGCAAACGAGCGGAACTGCCGCCCCAGGAACCGGCCGAAAGGCGTGCCCTCCGGCACTCCGTCCGGGTAGCCGGCGTAGGCCGTCGCGTCCGCGCGCAGGCTCTCGTAGCAGGACAGGAAGGCGACCGACTCGGGATGCTCCGAATCGGGGCCGCCCTTGATCAGCTCCCGGTGCAGCTCGTATTTCCACGGGTTGTGGACGAACTCGGGGCCGGGGTCAATGGTGGCGCCGACGAGTAGCTCCTTCCCGGCGCCCTCCAGCGCGGCCCGTTTCAGCGCGGCCACGATCTCGGCCACGTCGCGGTATCTGACCGTCGGCACGGGATCGCGGAACTCCCGCGCGCGCTGCAGCGCGTAGTACTGCGCGCCCGGATAAAGCCCGTACTCTAAGTTGTTGAACCCGATGGTGTGTGCCCACCTGATGGGCTCGTCCATGTCGCCCTTCCACTCCAGCATCTCGCTGCCGTCGCCGATCCACAGCAGGGCGGCCAGGCCCCGCGACATCTGCACCAGGTCGGACCAGACGGCCATTATCTCGGCCGCCGTGTCGGCGAACGTGCCGGCTCCGGGCCTGTAGAAAGGCTTCAGGGAGAACTCCAGCGTGACCCGATCAAACAGAGGCCCGCTGGGCGTCCTGGTTCTCATCTCGGTTGCATCCATCCCCGGAGCTTGAGAAGCGGCCCGTGCAGAAGCACGGAGGCCCGCCGTCGGCAGGCAAGGAGCGACGATTATAGCCCCACATCGGCGGCGCCGCAAATCCTTGCCTCGCCAGGCCACCGTTACCTTGCGCGCTCAGCGCCGGGCTGCTATACTGAGATAAAGCGCGCGACGGAACCTTGCTGTTCCGTTGCGTCTTTGTACGGACGGTTACCGAAAGGGGAGAGCATGAGCAGCAGACGCAAGAGTGGAATGTCCCGACGGGTTTTCCTGAAGGCCACGGCCGCTGGTGCGCTGACGTTGAGTTCGATCCCGACTATCATCATTCCGAGGCGGGTCGAGGCCTACCAGCCCGGCGCGAAGGTGCATCCCAACATCAACCCGCTCCGGGTGGCCGGGCTGCGCGACGCGGCCATGACCACGGCCGTCAACGAGCGGGCCTCGTGGAATGCGCAGGAGAAGCTGGTCGCCTGGGACGTCGTCCAGGAGAACATTGATAAGATGGCCATGGCGCTGGCTGAGGAAAGCGCTGTCGCCGACGCCTGGAAGAAGATACTCGTCAAACCGGCGGGCAAGAGCTGGAGCGACGTCGTAGTGGCGATAAAGACCAACCAGATCGCCGTTCAGCGGACCCGCAGCGCCGTGATGAGCAAGGTCTGCCACGTCTTCATCGACGTCCTCGGCGTCAACGGCTCGCACATCCACATCTACGACGGCAAGGACGGCGGCGGCATGTCGCGCACCACGCCGTTCAGCGGATTGCCCGACGGCGTGCACGTGGGGGACAAGTGGGGCGGCATCAACGTGCGCACCAACGTGCCCGCCCCGTACCAGC
>JAUVVP010000021.1 GCA_030604585.1 Planctomycetota bacterium
CACCTTTTCCAGATTGATCAGGTCCACGTCAATGAGGCGGGCGCGCTTGCCGAGCTCTTCAACGGACAGGTCGTATCCTTCCAGGGCGGACAGCAGGCCCTGGCGGCTCGGAAGGCCCGTCAGCAGGTCGGTCATCCCCGGCCCTGCCGCGCCCCCCTTCCCGTAGCGACGGACCACCGTGTACGTGCGAACGGCGTAGACGGTCACGACAACGGACCACGCAAACAGGGACCACAGGCCGAGGTACGCCCACGACTTGGTGAACCCACCCCGTCCCAGGAACGTGCAGAGCATCCACAGGAGCGCGTTGAGCACAAGGGCGCAAAGCAGCGTTCTTCTGGCACGCACGCTGACCTTCTGCACCGAGACCTCACCTGCCGCATACGGGTCGTGCCACAACTGCCCCACTTTTCGCCTCTCCCCCCGGGATCATCGCCTTCGGCCCGGCCGGATGGTCAGACGCGACCCACCTCAGCCGGCGAACTGACATAACCGAAGCACCAATGCTTCGGTCAAGATAGCGGGAACGGGATCCGTAATGCAAGGGCAATCCGTCCCCGACTGTGCCCCTGGGGCGGCCCGCCCCGGCTTCACGGCAGGCCGGCCCGCCCCTATGGATCTGCCGGAAGCCCTACTCCCAGCGGCCGGTGCCGACATTGAGACAGCCGCGCACCTCGTGGTAGGCCGCGTGCCAGATGTGGGCCTTGCTTGCCGACACGATCGAGCCGTCCGCCGCCAGGCTGCTATACCATCCCCCGTAGGCCGGATCGGACTGTTTCTCGATGATCCAGGTGACCTGGCTGCGCAGGTCGGCAAGGTAGCGGGCATCGCCCGTGACGCGGTAGGCCCAGTCGAGGGCGACGGCGTTCTCGGCCTGGACCCACCACTCGATGACGCGGTTGGTTGCCGGCCCACGCCAGGGCCCCTCATAGCACATCGCTCCCGCCTGTTCATCCCAGCCGTACTTCATGGCCCGGTCGATCAGGACCAGGGCCATCCTGCGATAGGGCTCCTCGGGCAGCTCCAGCGCCCGGACGGCCCGTTGCATCAGCCAGGCGAACTCGACGTTGTGGCCGTAGGACGTGATCTGGTTCTTCTGGCCGAAGAAGCCGTCGCGCGCCGGCGACCAGTCGTAGTAGAACCCGTCAATGCAGCATTCGTACTCGGGCAGGTAGCACTTCTCGACCAGTATGTCCAGCATCTCGCGCAGGCGCTCCTTGTGGAGCGGCTTGCCCGTCACCATGTAGAGCTCGGTAAGGGCCTCCATCAGGTGCAGGTGCGTGTTCATCGTCTTGATGTGGCCGTTGTTCTCGGGGTCGGGCACCCACCGGCGGTCCATGAAGTCCACGTAACCGGGGTGCTCGGGGTCCTTGGCATGCCGTTCGAGCGCGTCCACGGTCGCCTCGGCGACGCGCAGCGCCACCGGATCGTCGAAGGCCCGGTAGTATTCGACGGCCGCATAGATGACGAAGGCGTGGCCGTAGGTCCTTTTGCTCATGTCCTCGGGCGTGCCGTCGCGCCGCACCTGCCAGTACCAACCCTCGTGAGTCTCGTCCCAGAAATGGCGGCGCAGGAACTCGAGTCCGCCGCGAGCGCCTTCGCGTATCCGCGCGTCGCGGTAGCCGGCGTTCCACATCCGGGAGAAGGTCCATATCTGCCGGGCCTGGGGGACGAGCATCTTCTGGCCGCCGCGCATCGAACCGTCCCGGTTCAGCACCGTCAGGAAGCCGCCGTACTGCTCGTCAATGCTGTTCTCCAGCCAGAAGGGGAACAGGCTCTCTCCCAGGTGGGCCAGCATCCTGGCACGCAGGTCCGGGTGCGAGTCGCGCATGGGCGGGTACGGCACCGGTCCCGCGGCGCAGCATCCCACAAACGCCGCGCAGAGCAAGGCTACTGGCAGGTGAGCTTCGCCAATCAACAGCTTCATCGTAGCGCCTCCTTCCCGGTTGCGGGCCGATGCCCCCTTCCCGTTCGTCCACTCCGTTACTCGAGGCCGCTTCGGCGCAGCGTGCCTGCGATCCCTGTGGTTCGCCCTTCCGTCAGCGGGACACTACGCCAGGACCTGGCCGGCGGCGGACTTGATCCGGCGGATGACGGCAGTGACCTCGGCGCGTTTTCGGTCCGGGTGATTGCCGATCACGACCGTGCGGCTCAGGATGTCGAGCGACCGCGCGCACATGCCTTTGGTGTACTTCTTGCGGCACCTTCTGTTCTGCGGCAGCTTGTAGGGGTTCAGGGCCGGATGATGGGAGCCCTGGTGAGCGAAGATCGGGTCCCATTCGGTATAGACGTGCCGGCCCGTCTTGCCGCAGACTGTACCGCCCGCCAGGGCGGCAAACCTGTCCGCCTGCTCCTCAGTCGGCAGCGCGTACATGACGTGCGAGCCGCACTCGTGGTCCAGGCTGTTGGAGGGGGCCGCCTTCAGACCGGTGCCCGCCGTTTCGCGGAGGATGCGCTTCTTCTGGCGCCGGAGGGCACGGACCATCGGCCCGATCCGATCGAGCTGGGCGTTCATCATGGCCCCCTCGATCTCCGAGGCGCGGGACCCGTTGCTCGTGAAGGGAACGAAGTCCCGTTTGCGCCCCTTCCAGTAGAAGCTGCAGCAGTCCACCATGCAGCGGGCGCGCTGCGCGACCTCGGCGTTGTTCGTGACGACGGCGCCGCCTTCGCCGCAGGTCATGTTCTTGTAGTAGTTGAAGCTGAAGCCGGCGGCATGGCCGATGGAGCCGAGCATCCGGCCCTCGTAGGCGCCGCCGACCGCCTGGCAGGCGTCTTCGACGACGAGAAGCTTGTGCCGGCGGGCGACGCGCATGATGGCCTTCATGTCGCAGGCCAGGCCCCACATGTGGACCGGCATGACGGCCCTGGTGCGCGGGCCGACGGCGTCCTCTACCGCCCGGGGGTCGATCGTGATCGTCTCATCAATGTCCACGACCACCGGGATCGCGCCCGCCCCCAGCACGGAGACCAAACTGGCCATGTACGTGCAGGCCGGCACGAGCACCTCGTCGCCGGGACCGATCCCGAGGCCGGCCAGGGCCGCCGTCAGGGCCGTCGTCCCGCTGGACGTCATGCACACGTGCTTGACGCCGAGGGACTTCGCGTACCTCTTCTCGAACCGTTCGCACTGGCCGCCCGGATGGTAGCGGAAGAGCTCGCCGCTGAGCAGCACTTCGGCGATCGCGTCAATCTCCTTCTGGCCAACTCGGTACATGGTTCTCCTCCCCAGTCAAAAGCGCCGGCCCGCTCAAGACATCCTGTTCCCGTTCTTAGAGACTTTAACAGAATGAACCGCAGAGAGCGCGGAGCGCGCAGAGAACAAGTAAGTAACAGTGTGAATAGAAGCTGTTTGGTCTCAGCGCTCTCGGCGTCCTCCGCGGTGAGTTCCTTTCGTTAGAGACTCTTGCTCACACTGAAAAGAAAAGGGAGAGCAAGAGACGACATGCAAGTTAAGGTCCGCCGTTCCTTGCTCTGTAGATATACGCGCCGATGGCCGCCACGGTATCGATCCAGAGCCGGTTCGCGGGCTCCTGGGCATAGCGGCACAGCTCGTCGAGGGTGTCGGCAAGCGTCACTTGCCTGCCGGCATCGCCGACGTCATGACCCATGAGGATGAGCCAGCCGTCGTCGGCCGCGGCCGCATCAACCATCGCCATCATTTCGTCCGTGCCGGCGCGGTCCATGTCCAGACCGGTCGCCCGCGCCAGGTCGCAGAACAGCGGGTGGTTGTGCGTCTCATCGAACGCCCTGCGCCCCACCAGGAAATGGCGCGCCACCACCGGCACGTAGCTCTTCAGATCCTCTCCGCGTCCGACGAACGTCTGCCCGCAGGGATACGCGAACGTGCGCGGCCTTACGCCGATCAGCTTCCCGATGGCCTCGTTCGCTTCGAGCAGGTCCCGCTCCATCCGCTCGAGGGTGTAGTCCTCCAGGGGGTTGTCGCGGGCGAAATCGAAGTTGCCGCTGCACGCGTGCCGCAGCGAATGGTTGCCGATCTCGTGACCGTTCGCCAGGGCCTTTCGCCACGCGTCGAGACGGCTCCTCAAGGGGTCGAGCGACACGTAGAACGTGCCCCTGACGCCGTGCGCATCCAGGATCGGCAGGCCGCGCTCGATCTGACTCGCACGCGCATCATCGAAGCTCAGGCTGATCGCCGCTCGCTTGCCATCCGGCCATCTGAACGTTCCGTCCTCTGCCGACGAACGATTCGGCATAGCTGCTGACCACCGTGTCGAATGAATGCGATGCCGGCCCGGAGAGCCCGACCGGCAGACGGCAGCGCACATTGTAGCGCCCTCGCGAAGCATTTCCCAAGGAATGAGCGAGAACGCCGGCGGTCCCGAATCAGAACTCCGTTGCTTCGCCCGCGCCGAAGTCGGTCCAGCGGACCCCGCCCCACCGCGCGCGCACCGACCAGCCGCTCACGGACGCCAGACGCGCGCCCACAGTGGTCATGGGCATCGACCGGGGCCCTGTCGGCAGAGCGTCAGAGGGTCTGAGGCTCCGCTGACTGCGCGGGGGGCGGCTCGGGCGGCGCAGCGACAGGATAGGCGAGATGGCGCGGATGACTCCAGTTGCCGTTCCCGTCGTAGGCGGCAACGTGGAGCCAGTAGGTGCCCGGCTCGGTTGCCTGGAAGCGGCCGGACTCCGTCTCGGAGGTCACTTCCTGCGGCGGCAGCGTGGCCATCCGCCTGTCGAAGGCCACCGCGTAGCCGGCCACGCCCGTGATGTCCTCAGAGCGCCAGCCACACTCGGCGTCGGGCATCCCGTAGCCGCTTATCATGAAGTTATCGACGAACCACTTGGCGTTCTTGCGGTTGCCGTTGCGGGCGGGGTCGCCGAAGCTGATCTCCTGCACGACGTAGGCGCTCGCGCCCGGCAGGGCTTCCCTGACCAGTTCGAGCAGGTCCAGGGACACGTGGTGCCACGCGTTGTCCGCCTTCACGTCCGGCACCTTGCCCAGCAGCTTGTAGCTTCTCTTAGGCGCGGTCATTTCCAGCTCGAACCAGGTCTTGTTGACGCGCACCTGGATGTTCAGTTTCACCGGCTCCGGCATGAGGTAATCGAAGGACAGCACCGGGTACTGCTGCAGGTCGTAGTCGTGGTCGAGCGCGACGGCGTCGAAGAAGGCATTCGCCCGGGCCGCGAACAGCTGCAGGCAGTGGTCGCCGTTCCCTTCGTCGCGCCAGACGCGCTTGAGCTGAGCGCCCCAGTCATTGCGCCGGCGGTTGCGCCACCGGCCGATGCCGTCCTGGAAGTCCTGCAAATCCCTGACGGGCAGCGTGGCCGCCTTCAGGACCGGCGCTGTGGGTCGGTCGCGGTCCAGGGAATGGTCCATCACCCACTCCCACTCGTAGGTGGGCGCAGCGTTCCCCGCGAAGTCGGCGGCGACGCCCGCCATCCGCACGACGGCGCCGTCCGCGATGCTGCGCTGCTCCTTCGGCCGGCAGCGCAGCCAGTTCCACACCAGCTTGCCGCTCGACGAATCGTAGCTCATCCCCCGGCTGTAAGGCTGGTAAGGACGACCGTCTATGGTGAGGACCAGCGTGTCGGGGTCCACGACGGAGCCGGCGTCTTCCATCGTTACGGATATCTCCGAGGAGGCCGACCTCTCCCCGTTGGCCGGACTGACACCCGCCACGACAGGCACGGCGGCGTCCACGAGGAAGCGGAAGTGGCTGACGGGGCCCCAGTTGCCGGCCGCGTCGCAGGCCTTGACGTGGAAATAGGCATCCGGAGACGGCAGGCCCCCGAAGGCCCCCGCGCCCTCAGTGCTGTCCATCTCGTCGTCGGGGTGATCTGCAGGATTCGCGGACCACAGGAGGCTGTAGCCGCGCACGCCGGAGGCGTCGTGGGCCTTCCAGCGCAGTTGCAGCTCTTCGGTCCCGCTCACGAGGGGCACAAGGCGGAAGTTGTCCAGGTGGTAGTAGGCTCCGATGGCGTTGGACCGGTAGTCGAAGTCGCCGATACCCAGCCACTTCTGCCGGTGGACGCCGCGCCGGTAAGGGACCTTCTTCAGGCCTTGCAGCAGGTTGAACCCCGCGTGGTGCCATTCGCCGTCCGCGCGGAAGTCGCCGACCTCACCGACGTAGTAACCGTGCTGGCGGCATCGATCGGCCAGCCCGACCGTTGCGTAGCCGCGCGGATTGTTGGACACCAGGTCGAACTGGACGCCGTCATGGGCCTTGTAGTCGAACTCGACGATGGGGTATTCCCCCGCGCTGAAGCCCTGCTTCGACGCGAATGCCATGAACGGGCTGCCCCAGCGCAGGTTCTGCACTTTCATGCTCCAGCGTCCCGCGGCGGCCGTGGTGTCGTCCCGCAGAAGGGCAACATCCCGGCTCCCTTCCCAGGGCTCGAGCCCGGTCTCAAAGTCCTGCGCGGGCAGGTAGCCCTCCAGCACGACGGGGCCCGGCGGGGTTCGGTCATCCTCCAGCGAGACGATGTAGTCGGCCTGCACGGACCCTTTCCGTCCGAACTGGTCGGCATAGGTCAGCTCGACGCGACACTGCTCGCCGTCTGCGAGGCCGAGCGATGCGTGGTGCAGATTGACCCGGAGCCGGTTCGCCAGCCAGTCCATCTCGAACAGCCCCGGGGCGGCGTCCACCGCGCTGCCGTTGGCGCTCAGGCGGAGCGAATCCAGGTCCAGGTGCGGTGCGTTCGCGCCGGCGAACTGGACCTCCACCGGGCCGTAGCCCCACCTGGAACCCGGCGCCGGCTCGACGGCGCTCACCGTGAGCGGCTCAGTCGCGACAAGGAACGGCAGATGGGCAACGGCGCTCTGCGTACCATCCTTGGCGACCACGCGGGCGTGGCAGGCCCACTCCCCGGGCGCCAGGGCCTGCGCGTCGAGCGGCCCCTCCGCCTCGGGCACGGTCGCGAGCTTGCCGTCCACGGCGGCCAGCAATTTCCGGCCTTCAGCGGGAGCGCCCTCGGGGCAAGAAGCCTGGAAATCGGCCGGCCCCACCGACGCGATCTTGAAGTTGTCTATCAGGTAGCAAGCGCCGATCCCGTTGCCGCCGATGCCGGCCTGAGTCGGACCGCGATGCAGGTTCCCGAACACGGCGTTCTCCAGGAGCGCTTTGCCACTGCCCGCAAGGCTGCGATAGGCGGCGGCGAGCGGGAACTCGGCGTGGTGCCATTCCCCATCCGCCCGAACGGACAATTCGCCGACCCACCGGTAGAAGGCATTCGACCGGTCGGGGCCGGTCATGTGGATGTAGTAGTACTGGCCGTCGATCTTCAAGAAGAGGTTCAGCTTCACGTCGGGCGGGATGTTGTAGTCGAAGCTGAGCAGCCTTGCGTCGGCGGCGCGGATGGCGGCCTTCTCCAGCGAGACGACGGCCTCGAAAAGGCCGCCCACGCCCGGATTGACCACCTGGAGGCTGTGGCCGCCCCCAGCCGGCGCGGAGTTCGCGATGCTGAGCACGGAGCTTTGCTGCCCTTGGTAGGTATGCCAGCCGGTCAGTCCGCCCTCGAAATCGTCAAAGAAGCCGGGATGCGATGCCGAGACAAGGCGGGGGGCCGGGCTCGGCGCGGGGTCGGCCGGCGCTGCCGTCGCGGGCGGCTCGACCAGGCGACCCGGGACCAGCCTCGTCTGGTAAGAGATCTTCACCCGCGCCACGACCATCTCGGTGTCGTAGGTCCAGACGGCCGGGCTGAAGCGGTCCAACGGCTCGGGATCGGTGTAGGTGTAGGCGGGATGGTTGTCCACGTAACAGGACAGCTCGCCGCCTTGCTTGCGGGCCTTGAAGTAATACCAGGCGCCGTGGATGTCGCGTCCGCCGCTGATCCAGGGCACGGGCAGTGCGCGCTGCCGCGTGCTATTGCGCCGGACGTTCGGCAGCAGGCGCTCTGTGGTCTGAGCCAGGCGCCTGCCGCCTTTGAGCAGATAGGTGGCGCGGTCGCTCCAGAAGCGGTCCCAGCCCGCCACCACGAAGTTGTAGCCGCTGTCAAGGCCGAGGGGCTCGCGGCACAGGGCCAGGTTGAAATCCCCGATGCGCCAGTACTGGCCTCCCCGCTCGCGCACTCCCATCCGGGTGCCCATGTAGGCCTCGAGGGTAATGTCCCCGCTGTACTGGAACTTGTTGAACAGGATGGCGTTCTGGGTGGCGATGGCGGTCATGAACGACCAGCGCGGGTCGCAGGTGAAGCGCGTCGTCACCTTCCACTTGCCCACCCGGTGCCAGTCCGCCGGCGCCTTCTGGAAGTAGTAATCCCTGACCTTGTAGCGACGGACCTGGATGGCCGCGATCCCATCCGCCGTCGGCCCGACCAGAGCCACCTTCGTGCCCGGCAGGGGATCGGGGTCGCGGAAGGTCAGCACTTCCTCACCCTCCACGGTCACCCAGAGATAGGGCGTTTCCTTTCCCAGGACCAGTCTCGCCTTCTCCGTGCCGTCAGGGGAGACCTGCGCGGCGGCCACCTCCCGCCCCTGCCGCAGCAGCGTCAGCTTGAAGCCGTCGCGCTGCGCGTCCTCCGGGCCGACTCGCGCCTTCTCCTGGACCAGCGCGTATCCGCTGTCGGGCGAGATGCCGGTGGCCGCGTGGATGAACCGGATGCGCCCGTCCAGAGGCATCTCCACTTCCGAGCGCCCGTAGAAGTCCCCCACGTGCCACCAGGCGTCGGCCCGACCCTGGACCGGCCACCAGGCGCCCTGCGGGCTCGACCAGTGCTGCATGAAGGGGTCTTCGCGGAATATCTCCTTGGCCGGCAGTCTCTCCTGTCTTCCACTCGCTCGAAGGCAACCCGCAAGTCGCGGAACTCGGCGCCGGGAAAGCCGCGCGCAAAGAATCCCACGCGCCCTCGCCCCTCCTGGCGCCGCACAAGGTGTAGACGCAGCTCGTCGTTCAGGTAGACGTTCAGCTCGCCCGGGCGCGTCAGGTCGGCCGTCAGCTCGGCGCTGTCGCCTTCGGGCAGGGCGAAGTCGCGACAGGAGGCCAGCTCCTCCTGGTCGGGCCCGTCCCCTCTACGGACGGCAAGGCGCGGCCCCTCCTGGTCGCGGCTCAGCACCACGCGGAAGGGCCCGGCCCCGCCCTCGGCCAACCCGAGGACGAATCCCACCTGCTGACCCTGGCCGGGGGCGGTGAGGCGGGCGCTCAGGACCGGCGCGGGCCAACCTTCGTGCCCTACCAGCACCTGGCCGTCGGCGCTGCGCAGCACGGCAGCGAAGTTGGCCGGACGGGCTCGCCGCTCCACCCGCACCACTTCCCAATCCCCCTGGCGGGCCGCCACGTGGCTTCCCAGCCAGACCGGGTCATCGTAATCGTAACTGCGGATGCTGCTCACCTGAACGTCATCGAAGAGCGCCTCACGGCCCTCCTCGCCGCCTTCGACGTAGAGGCCTATCCTTCCACCCAGGCTCTCGTCCGAGCGGACGTCCATGATGACGGCCTCGTCCAGCAGAGCCTGGATGCGCCGGCCGCACGTGCGCACGCCCAGCCGATACCACTGCTGCAACTGGCCGTTCACCCAGGCCGAGGCGAGCAGCTCCCGGCTGTTGCCGGGTCTGACGCGCACCAACTGGACGAGCGTCGGCTGGAGCGTCTGCGAGCGATTCTCCCAGCGCAGCAGGAAGAAATCGTCCGGAGACCTGACGTTGAAGGCCAGGCCGACGGCCGTTGTGCCGCCGTTCCTGACCGAAACCGTCGCCTCGAAGTCGTCCCAGAACCAGTATCCCGCCCCCAGCAGTCCCGACCCTTCCGCGTAAGCGCTGGCGCAGAACGGATTGGAGCTGCGCTCGCTCTGGGGGCGCTTCTCGCTGGGCATCCGGCCCAGTTCCATGTCATCAACGTCGTCCCGCACCGAGTGCAGCCGCCACCGCCCGTTCTCGGCCTTCCACTGTCCGAGGCTCAGGTCGTCTTCGGGCCGCATGAAACCGTCTTCGAAATAGAGCCGGCCCACCGGTTGAATCACCGGCTCGCCGGCCGGTCCGCTCAGCGCCGGGTCCACGGCGACCAGCCCGCCGAAGTGTTCGCCGTCGGCCACTTCGGCCAGGGCGCGGCCGTTCAGAGCGATGCTCAGCAGCCAGTCGCGCCGTTTGACAAGCAGCTCCACCGGGCCGGTCGTGGGGAACAGGGAAGCGCCGTCCCGGGCCAGCAGCCGTTCGCCTCCAGGGCCCGCACTGAGCAGGGCCCAGCCGTCGGCGTCCGCCTCGAACCGGTAGCCGCTGCCTTCGGCGCCGGCACCGAACAGAATGGAGAGGCCCTCCATCTGGCCCTGGCCCGGCGGCGGGCCCAGCGGGAGCCTGATGCTGTAGGTAGGCTGGGCGCAGGTGCCTACAATCACGTAGGCGCGCCCATCAAGTTCGATGACGTCGGCGGCCGATGCCACCCCCGCAGCGGCCACCAGAATGAGCGAACAGAAGCAGAGGATCCGTCCCATCGCATGTCCCGCCCAATCCGGCCGTGGTGACCGAACACTGCTCTCATTGACGCTTGCGCAGCAGAGGAAACGCCTCGTCCTCAGCAAGCGGAGCGAACGGTCCTCGTCCTCGTAATCCCTGCAAGAAGAACGGCTTCGAGGACGACGACTCTCCCAAGACCGTTTCTTCTGTCAACGCGAAGCCGAACAGCTATGATAGCATGCGGATGGGCTGCAAACAAAGGGCGGCTGGGGGCGGAGCATGCCGCTACTGGCTGGGCTTGCCGCGTCTTTCGATCTCGGCGAAACCCAGCTTGTTGAGCAGGTCGCCGACCGGCGCTCTGGGCTTCTCTTCCTGCTTCTCTTCCTCGGGCGGCGGCGCAGCTCCGGGTTCGCGCTTCTTCAGCATCTGCTGTTGGACCCGGGAGAGCCGAGTGGCCACGGCGGCCTTCTCGACGCGGCGGCTGCTCGAGCCGACCGTACTCCTGGGCACGCGCACGCCCTTGGACGGCTTGCGGTCCGGGACGTCGGCGGGGACGGGTGCGGTCTCGGCGCGGGCCGGTGCGCTCGGACGGCGCCTCTGGGGTCCGCGGGCCCGGCGCTCTCTGCGGCTGGTGTCGGTCCGCATGGACAGCGCTATGCGCCTCTTCTCCAAGTCCACCCGCACCACCTTGACCCTGACGGTATCGCCGACCGAGACGACGTCGTAGGGGCTTTCGACGAACTTGTCCGACAGTTCGCTGATGTGAACCAGCCCGTCTTCGCCCACCCCGATGTCCACGAACACGCCGAAGTCAACGATGTTTCGCACGGTGCCGGCAAACCACTGGTCGGCTTCCAGGTCCTCCACGCTCAGCCGTCGCTGGCGCAGGATGGCAGGCTGCCCA
>JAUVVP010000128.1 GCA_030604585.1 Planctomycetota bacterium
CACAGCACGTGCAGGCCGCGCTCCAGGGCCATGATGGACTGCGGGACGTGGAACTGCATCGGCGTGCCGATGACGACTGCGTCCAGGTCGGACTGGTCGAGCATCTTCTCGCAGTCCGCGTATTTCTCGCTGGCGGCGAGACGCTGCATGCACTCGTCGAGCGCATCGGCCCTTACGTCGCAGACGGCGTGGATGCGCGCCCCGTTGGCCGCGAGGGCCTCACGGAAGGAGGCCCCCCGCCCCGCTGCGCCGACGATACCCACATTCAATCTCTCAATCACCAACGTGCCTCCTCCCCGAAAAATCGAAAAATCGGGACAGTCACCTATTTTCGTGTTCTATCCCCTGCGGCTGACAGCCCTTACAATGTGAAAAATAGGTGACTGTCCCGATTTTTCGGGCATTGCGGGCGAAGATTGCCTCCACTTGTTCGCGCTCCAACCCCTGCTCGTCGCATACGTCTTTGATGGCCTTGAGGGCTTCGTACATGAAAAGCGTGTACTTCGCCTCAACGTCGGGCGGCTCGTGCTGACCCTTGTTGAAGTGGAAGTCGCCGCTGGTGCGGTTGATGTAGCGGCGCCCCTCCCACTGCCGCCGCCCGCGCATGTAGAAGACGGGGTTGTCCGTGCCGTAGAGGAGCCGGTCGGGGCCGATCAGTTCCATCGCCAGGCGCAGCACGGCCGGATTCAGCACGGTCGAGATGTCGAAGTAGAGCCCTTGGTCGTCGGCCAGCGGGGGCAGCCCCTCCCGCGCATGGAGTTCGGTGTAGCACCTGCCCAGGTGGGCTATCACCAGGAACACGTTCGGGTAGCGCCTGCGCAGTTCGCGCACGTCGCGGATGTTGTCGGGATGCGGCAGGCGGCCGGCCTTCGGCACGTGCAGCGTCACCCACGCGCGTCGCTCGTTCAGCACCTCCAGCGCGTGATGGGGCAGGTAATCGAAGACGCCGGCTTCCAGGTGCTTGTCTCGCGTCGTGTCGTCGTGGCTGATCAGGGTGTAGTAGGGCTTGACGCCGATGACGCCGGGCTTGTCCAGCTCATCGGCAAGGCGCTGCGCCGTCCACTGCGGACGCAGCAGGGCCAGGCCACGCCATCCGCGCTTGAGGCACTCGGTGCGCACGTATTCATTCCCCGCTTCGATATCGAAGGCCAGGCTGGGCGAGCCCATCGCCACGCACTTGACCTGGCGGCCGGGGAAGACCGTGCCGATGCAGCGCTCGGCGGTCTCCGCGTCCATCGGGTCGCTGACCTCGTTGACCCAGAACTGGCGCCGCATCCCCTCGGTCATCGGCTCGCGGCGGTGCTCCGGGTTCGTGACGTGGACGTGGGCGTCAACGATCTGCTGCGGCAGCCAGCCCTCCAGGTGCTCGGCCCAGAAGGCGCGGTCCACGTCGTTGTAGTCCCACACGTAGTGCAGCGGCGTCGGCTTCACGGTTGGTCCCCTTCCCCCAGGACGGGCAGCGATTCGACGTAGCGCTCGAGCAGTTCGCGATAGAAGGGGGCGTCCGGCCCCGGCTCGAATGCCCGGACATCTGGCGCCATCTGCCGGGACAGGGCAGCCAGGCCCGTCTCCGGCTCGCGCAGTCCCCGTGCCAGGACGACGGCTCCGAAGGCGCTGGTGTCGGCCTCTGCACAGCAGGCGACGGGCAGGCCGGCCACGTCGGCCACGATCTGCGGCGTGACCCGGCCGGCGGCGGCACCCCCGCACATGACCAGGCGCTCTACGGGAATCCCTGCCCCGGTCAGCATCCGCAGGTAACGGGCCAGCTCGAAGGCCAGCCCCTCGACAACGGCGCGCAGGATGTGTCCGGCGCCGTGGGACAGCCGCAGGCCGTCCAAGCGCCCGGCCGTTCCGGACGCCAGGCCGGCGCCCCCTCCCGGCGCGAGCAGCGGCCGGAAGTGCAATCCCTCGGACCCGGCAGGAACCCCGTGGAGAATGTCATCTATCTCCCCCGTGCTCTTGCCGGCCAGGCCCAGGAGCCCCGCCGCCCACGCGAAGGCCGACCCGCCGTTGACCAGCGACAGTATCTGCCCGTAGAGGCCTTCGACAAGGTGCGTGCAAACGAATGCGGCTGGAATGATGGGCCGCACGAGCCGGTCCGACACCGCCAGCAGGACCCAGGCCGTGCCGGCGCCGAACATCACGTCGCCCGCGCTAACGGCGCCGCATCCGAGGGCCGCAGCGTACTGATCGTGCACTGCCGGTGAGACCGGTATGCCGGCCGGCAGAGAGGTCCGGGCGGCGGCTTCGGCTCGCAGCGCGCCGGCGCTCTCCGTAGGCGAGAGGAGGTCGGGCAGGTGGGCTTCGGCGAGGTCGAGCTCCCGCAGCAGGTCGGAGTCCGCGGTGCGCAGCGACGGGTTGAACAGCAACGCCAGCGAGAGCGACGTGCCGTCGTGGGCGCCTCGCCCGCACAACTCCTGCACGACCGCATCGCCTACGAAACCCACGCGGTAGGGCCGGTCGAACAGGTCGGGCTGTTCCGACCGCAGGCGCAGTATCTGCCCGACGGCCAGCCCGCCTGAGCCGTGGCCGACGCGCGACAGGAACCACTCGACGCCGAGGCGCGCGGTGATCTGCTCGCCGTACGGGGCGGCCCGTCCGTCCATCCAACTGATCACGCGTCCCAGCGGCCGCCCCTCCGGGTCCATCATCTGCAAGGCGCCGCCCTGGCTCGAGACGCCGACGGCCGCCACTGCCGATGCATCCGTGCGCCCGGTCGCCTGGCGCAGCGCCTGGAGCGCGGCCGAGCGGATCTCGCCTATGTCCTGTTCCAGACCGTCGGCGCCCACGTGGAGCATGCGCACGGGCACGGAGGCGCGCGAGATGACGCGGCCGTCGGCTTCCGCAAGGACGGCTTTCACATTCGTGGTGCCCAGGTCGAGACCCAGGAGCATGGCCTACACCTCGCACAGGTCGGCATCGAGCATCCGCGCCGCCTGGCGCAGGCGCGGCCGGGCGTCGCCGAAACACAGGCCCGAGTGGTGCGGTCCGCCGGCTTTCGCGTAGGCCGTCAGGAACTCGCGCACGTCGCCGTCTGTGATCAACTTGCAGTGCGGCACCTGCATCGCGGGCAAGGGACCGTAGTCGGCGATAGTGCCCGTCGTGGCGATCAGCCGCCACCGGCCACCGGGGCCCAGCGTGAGGGCGCAGAGGGTAGCCGGGCCGGGCTCGAAGCTCGTGACCAGCGCGAGCTGGCGGCCGCGCGTGCGGGTGATCGGCTTGGGACGGGCGACCATCGGCACCTTGCGGTCGGAGCGCGCCATCGCGACGTTCGCCTCGCCCATGTGGCTCAGCAGGACGCTGTTGCCGCCGAAGTCCATTGTGAATATCTCGGTGAAACTCGCCGGCGGGTTGAGCCAGTTGAGGAACGCCGTGGCGGCGGCGGCGATCAGGTCGCCCTCGCCGCCGAAGCCGACACCCTCCGCCATCAGGCGGCTGGCGGCCACGTAGGGCACCGTCGGCGTGCGCTCGTCCTGGCCGAAGGCCATGAACTGGTAGGTGAGCGCGTCCAGGTGGCTCTCGCGCACCATCCCGCGCAGCGCCAGCTCCACCCGCGCCGTCGCCTCCATGTCCTCGTCGGTCAGGTCGTCGGCCACGTTGTAGGCATCGCGGTACTCGGCCACCAGCGCCGCCACCTCGGCGGGGCCGGCATCGGCGGCGCGCAGGATGTAGTCCTCCAGCGACAGGATGGTCCACTCGCAGCCGAGGGTGGCGACCATATGGGTGGTGTCCAGCGCGAAGTCGCCCATGCCGGGACAGGGGTAGCCGAGCAGGCCGAGCCGGGCGCTGCGCAGCCGGCTGACGGCCGCCGCCGCCGCGAAGAAGTCGGCCAGGCCCACCGTAGCGCCCTCGTCGCTCAGGTGCGAGGTAACGTATTCGAAGTTCACGCCGGCGCGCAACAGCACGTTGCACAGGTCCTGCGTGCCGTGCACGCCGTGGTTGTCCACCATGGTTGCGCCGTCGAAGGCTTCGTCCACGGCGAACAGCTCCTGCGTGTTCCAGACGATTATGGGCAGGTGCGTGCGCTTCAGGGCGGGCAGAGATATCTGGCTCGGCGAGTAGGTCAGCAGCATCACCAGCAGCGCGTCTACGCCGGCGGCCTCGAAGCCGGCCACGGCCTCCTCGACGTCGCGGCGGCGGAAGAGGGCGCCGTTGAACGTCACGTCGGCCACGGGCTCCAGCCCGGGCAGCACCTCGCGCCGCAGCCATCCCTCTCGCCCTGCGCGCAGGTCAGGGGCCAGGGTCTCGTAGAGTTCCAGCGTCAAGGCCAACAGGCCCACTTTCGGCCTCAGCCGTTCACCCGATTGCATGGCAGGCTCCTGTGTCAGTGGCCCCTCAGACCGTCTGCGGCAGATCCACCCAGTTGCCCGACTCCGCCGAAGCCCGCGCCGCCTCCAGCACGCGCTGCAGGTGGAGGCCCTCGGCCAGCGACGGGTGCGGCCGAGCGTCGTCCGCGATGGCGCGCAGGAACGAGTAGAGGCAGTGGATGTGCGCGCGGATCCAGCCGACGCTGAGCTTGCCGCCGGGGAACTTGTGGCCCGGCGCCGGGTACTTTTGCACGGACGCGATCCGCTGCCAGCCGCGCCCGCCGCCGCACTCGCCGTCCGGGAGTCGCCCGTCGTAGACCTCGAGGTAGTTCGGCTGCATCAGGTTGAAGCGCATGGCGCCGTGAAGCCCGTGGAGCTCGAATCGCAGTTCGTCTTCGGTGCCGGTGGCGATCTTGCTCGCCTCGACGATCCCGACGGCTCCGTCCGGCGCCCGCAGCAGCATCACGGCGGCCTCCTCCGCGTCAATCCTGACCATCGTGCCCGGCTCCTCGAGGCTGGGGCGCTCGGCCGCCCAGATGCGGCTGACGCACTGGACCGCCTCGAACGGCCCGATCAGCCATCCCAGCAGGTCGAGGATGTGGGAGCCGAGGTCGCGGATCACGCCTCCGCCGCCAGCGGCCGTGGACTTCCAGTTCACCGCCTTGCTCGGGTCCACGCTGCCGCTGTGCAGAGAGGCCCCGCGGAAGTGCGTGATGGGGCCCAGGAAGTCCGCCTTGACAAGCTGTTTGGCCCGCATCGTGGCCGGCAGGAACCGATACTGGAGCGCCACCTGCGCGACGCCTTTGTAGTCCGGCAACATCTCGGCCAGTCGGTCCGCCTCCTCGAGCGTGGCCGTGACGGGCTTGTCGCAGTAGATGTGCTTGCCCGCCTTGATGGCCGCGGCCAGGGCTGCGAAGTGCTCCACGTTGGGCGTGCAGACGTGGACGACGTCCACGTCGTCAGCTTCGATGACTTGCATAGGGTCCGTAGTGCAGCGTTCGAAGCCGGCCGTCTCCATCGCGGCCCGGCCGCCGTCCTCGGTGGTGCGGCAGACGACCTTCAGCTCAGTTCGCACCGGCGGCGGATCGTAGTAGATGGGGATGCTCCTGTGGGCGAACGCGTGCGTCCTGCCCATGAAGCCGAAGCCCAGGATGCCCACGCCGAGGGTTCTCATGTTCCCGCCCTCCGCTTCCAACTCTCCAACACCGCTTAACAACAAGAACTCACCGCTGAGTGCGCCGAGGACGCAGAGACGGAAAGAACTTCTATTGACCTTGTTCTCTGATGGTCTCTGCGTGCTCCGCGGTCTCTGCGGTTCATTCTTTCTTGGGCCTCTCAGCGAAACCCTATCGCCAGGGGGTGGTCCGGAGCAACTCCCGCATCGCCCCGAAGACGTAGTCCATGACGGCGTCGTCCACCACCAGGGGGTGTTTCATCAGCACGGTCCTGTGCCCGGCATGGTAGGCGTGGACCCGCAGCCAGAGCCCCCGCTGCACGGCCGCCTGGTGAAAGCCGAGGGCGTCCTCTCGCGCGCGGAACTTCAGGCCGCTGAGCAGTCCGATGCCGTTGGTCTGCTGGATAAGCTCGGGGAACTCCTCGCTCAGGGCGCAGAGACCGGCGTGGTGCTTATCGGCCAGCCGGCCCATGCGGTCGCGTCCCCGTTCGATCAGCTCCACGTTGCAGAGGCCGACAAAGGCGGCCAGGGAGGCGTTTCCGTTCGTGCTGATCGCGTCGTACTGTTCGAGGATGTCGAGCTCGCGGCGGTATATCAGCCCGGACAGGGGATGAAAGCCGGCCGTCATGCCCTTGCCCACGACAACAAAGTCGGGCTCCAGGGCCAGGCGCCGGAACAAGAAGACCTCCGGATACCAGAAGCAGGTCTGGATCTCGTCCATAACCATCAGGGCCCCATTCCGGGTGCAGAGCCGGCGGGCGAGGTGCAGGTAGTCCC
>JAUVVP010000102.1 GCA_030604585.1 Planctomycetota bacterium
CGACGCGGCGGGGCGGGTGACGGCCGAGGCCGTCACTGGCGCACGCCTGGTGGGCACCACGGCGGTGACCTACGGCTACGACACACGGCGTTTGGACACGGATTGTCGCGGATGAAGACGGATATGAAGGATCAGGACCTGACCGAGAAGATCATCGGCTGCGCTCTCAAAGTGCATAACACACTCGCCTTCGGGTTTCTGGAGAAGTTGATCAACTTCGGGCGCGAGGTGCAGGTGAAACGTAGGGTCTTTGATCGGTCATAATGCCGTCAGGTTGTCATCCGTCTTTATCCGTGTGAATCCGTGTCCAAGGGCCGTTCGCACAAGCCTCAAGCGCGGCCGGCTCAGCGCAGGAGCCTGATGGGGACGGGGTAGCGGTAGGCCTGGCCGTTGCTCGCCTTGACGGAGGCGACGAAGATCAGGGCCAGGTTCAGAAGGGTCCAAACGATCTGAAGCGGGATCCGAATGGCTGGGACGAAGATGAAGGGCACTATGCCGACCAGGGCCATCAGTATCTGGAAGTTGACGGCTTCCTTGCCCTGGTCGTCCACGAACGGGAACTGCTTGCCCCTGATCAGCCAGACCAGCAGCGGGCCGGCTATGTTCATCCCCAGGACCGTGCCCAGCGGCACGGTGGCGAACATCAGCAGCGCCGAAAGGTGACACGCCATGCCCCAGGTGCGAGCCTGCTTCGGCGGGCCCTCCGTCATCGGTCTTCTCCCCCGCTCTATGATGGCAGATGCAGGACAACCGTCCGGCAGCAACAAGGTATCAGTGCCGCCCGCCCCGGTCAAGCGTGCCGCAAGCGGGGGGCCGCATCCGCCGCACCGTCGCTGCGTTACTTGACCCCCAGGTAGCGGGCGGCGGTGCGGATGGCGTCGTGGTCGGCGGCCAGGTAGACGCGGTCGCCGGCTTCGACGGCTGCGTTGCCCCGCGGCAGGATGAACCGCCCCGTGGCGGGCCGGAATATGCCCACGATGACGCAGTCGGTGGGGAAGTCCGCGTCCTGGGCGATCTCGGCCACGATCCGGCCCGCGGCGGGGGAACTCTCGGAGACCTTCATGAAGACGATGCTCGCCTTGCCCTCGCCGAAGGCCGTCACCTCCCTCATTGACGGCTCCTCGATCTCCCAGGTGAACTGGTTCAGGTAGAGGTCCACGATGTTGAGCACGCGCGCGACGCCGGCGAGCTTGTATACCTCCTCGTACCGGGGGTCGCGCATCCTGACGATGGTCCGGGAGACGCCCATGTGCTTGGCCAGAAGGGCGAAGCACAGGTTGTCGCTGTCGCGTCGCATCACGGCGGCGGCGCAGTCGGCGCGGTTCAGTTCGGCATCTTCGAGGATGCCGATGGAGGTGGCCGAACCGTGGATAGTGGTTACTCCGAGCTGCGAGTAGACCCGTTCGCAGACCTCGCGGTCCGCGTCCACCACGGTGACGTCGTGCTTGCCCGCGACCAGGCGGCTGGCCAGGCCGCGCCCGACCATGCCTGCGCCCGCGATAACTATCCGCATCTGTCTCCTCCCGCTGTCCCTTGGGTGACGTTCGTTATTTCCACGTCCGGCCGCTGAAGAGCATGAGGACCGGTATGATCTCAAGCCTGCCGGCCAGCATGCCGGCGATGTAGGTCAGCTTGATGACCGGGCTGAGGCGCGCCATCTGCTCGACGGGGATGTAGCACGGGCCGATGTTGCCCAGCGCGCTGAACATGCCGGAGGCGCTCTGCAGCCCCCCGTGAGAGCTGAAGGCCGCCGTGGTCAGCGCACCCACCAAGAGCAGGAACAGCCAGGCGAAGAACAGGCCGGCGGTCCTGTAGACCTCCTCCTGCCCGACCCTCTTGCCGTCCACCAGCAGCAGCTCGACGCCGCTGTCGGGCTTGAGCACCCTTCTGACCTGGCGCACCATCAGCTTCCACAGGATCACGATGCGGATGACCTTCAGGCCACCGCTCGTGGAGCCGGCGCAGCCACCGATTAACATCAGCACCAGGAACACCTGTCGCGCCAGGGGGGTGAAGTAGCCCGAGGCGATGTGGCGCGTCGCGTATCCCGTCGAGGTGGCGATGGCCAAGACCTGGAACAGGCTGTGGCGGAACGTGTCGGCCAGGGAGTCCGGCGGCGGGAGCTGCGCCCCGGCCGCAAGGCCCGCCGATCCCCCGCCCAGGTGGACCTGGTAGAGGCGGGAGCCCATCACAAGCAGGAGCGCCCCGGCAAGGATAGCCCACCAGAGCCGCACCTCGTCGCTGTCCCAGAGGGACTTGAGGCCCCCCCGCACGAAGCGGTAGTGGACGAGGAAGTTGGTCCCTCCTGCCCACATCCCGAAGATTATGACATACTCGATGGCGACGTGATGGGCGTGGCCGACTTCTTCGTAGTGGGCGATGCTGGCGTCGTAGGGCGAGAAGCCGCCGGTGGACAGGCACGTGAAGGCGTGGGAGACGGCGTCGTAAAGGCCCACCCCGCACAGGTAAAGGCCGCCGGCCACGACGGTGGTGTAGAGGATGTAGATGAGCCAGAGTATCTTCAGCGTGTTCCACATGCCGGGGGCAACGCGCTGCGCGGCGATCTTGTGGCTCTCGGCGCCGAACAGCTTGTGGGACAGCCCCCCCTGGAAGACCACCGCCATGAAGAAGGTCAGGATCCCCAGCCCGCCTATCCACTGGGTCATGGACCGCCAGAAAAGCAGCGCCCTCGGCATCTCGTCCAGGCCGGACAGCATCGTGATGCCGGTCGTGGTGAAGCCGCTCATGGCCTCGAAGTAGGCGTCCAGGTAGCCCACGCCCAGGTGGTGGCTGAACGGAATGGCCCCGACCGCGCTGACCACGATCCAGCCCAGCACGCAGATGAGCATCGCTTCGGGCGTGCCCAGCGCGCGGGGGCGCTCGCCGCGCTGCAACTGCCAGCGGCATGCTGCCCCCAGCAGCAGGGACACGAAGATGGGGATCGCAAAGGTGCCGGCGCTCATGCGCTGGCCGCCTTCGTCCTTCAGCACCAGCGAGAGGACGAATGGTATCAGCAGCAGGAAGCCGAAGACGAACAGGATCGTGCCCACGTAGGTGAGGACCAGCCGTAACCTGGCAAGGGGAAACCTCATGCGAGCTTCCTGTGGGCTGCGTAAGCGCCATCGCGCCGCGGCCCCCATTGTAATGACCCCGCACGAGCGTTTGCAACGGCTCCGTTCTCCTGAGCCTTGCGGCGTTGACAGCTCGCCGTGGCCGCCCTACGATATGCGTTCCTTAGCCCTGTCGAGATGCGCCGGCTCTGGGGAGACACCGAGTCCATGGACGAGGCCCTCCAACAGCTCCAGGAGCGTTTGCAGTACCGGTTCCAGGACCCGGCCCTGCTGAGGCTGGCGGTCACCCATGCGTCGGTGCGCGCCGACGGCCTGCCGTCCAATGAGAGGCTGGAGTTCCTGGGCGACGCCGTGGTGGGCCTGGTCATCTCGGAGCACCTGTTCCGGTCCTCGCCGGAGCTGTCCGAGGGGGAGATGACACTGACCAAGTCCGCGGTGGTCAGCGGGGGGGTGCTGTTCAGGGCGGGGCAGTCGCTCGGCCTGGCGCAGTTCCTGCAAGTGGACCAGGGGCTGCGGCAGCGCAGGGAATACCCCGCCTCCATCGTCGCGGACGGCTACGAGGCCATAGTGGGGGCGATCTTCCTGGACGGCGGCATCGAGGCGGCGGCCGACTTCGTGCTGCGCAGCCTTGACCCTGAGATCGAGCAGGTCCAGGCCGGCCAGCATGCGCTCAGCTACAAGTCCCTGCTCCAGGAGAGGACCCAGGCCGAAGGGAAGGGGACGCCCCGCTACAGCGTGGTGAGGTATGAAGGCCCGGACCACCAGCGCCGCTACCTGACCGTGGTGCACGTCTACGGCGAGGAGTGCGGCGCGGGCTGGGGCTCCACCATAAAGGCCGCCGAACAGAACGCAGCGCAAGACGCCCTCGACAAGTGCTACCCCGGCTGGGAGGGCACGAAGGAGCCCCCTGCTTGAGTCCGCCGGCGCAGCGGTCGGTGACTCCTACGGCTTGATGAACCGCATCCGGTAGCCTGCGCCCTTGCAGGCGGCGTAGCGGGCGCGGCTTGCCTGGCGCAGCTCCGCGTCGTAGACGGCGGCGAAGTCGTAGAGGTGGGCGAACCGCGCGAACCAGTCCGGCAGCCCGTCGGCGGAGGCGACGATCAGCACGTCCGACTCAACGTCGCCGGGCTCGGCGCTGAAGATGACCACGGGCTCGACGAGCGGGTCCCCGGCTTCCTCCAGCCGCACGTGCGGGATGAAGGCGTTCTGGCGGAAGGTCCACAGAAGCGAGTCCAGCTCGGCGGCCTCGCCCTGGTCGGGCGTGTAGATGGAGACGGTCTCGCCGCGCTCGTAATGGATGGCAGTCCGCAGGCAGACCTGCGCCAGCTTCTCCTCGGGCGCGCGCAGCTCGATGAACTCGGCCACCTTTTCGCTCTTCTCGCTCATCTCACTCGCCGAACAACAGCAGCGCTCCAACACGGAGCCACCGAACACAGACCGACCTCACCACAACGACACAACGATCACGACGAAATGGACTTCTGGGCAGCCGGCCAGAGCGGATCGTAGACCATTTCTCACGTGGTGCCCCCGCCAGGGGCGGGCTCGGCCGCCGTACGGCGGCCAAGCTCCGTGCCTCCGTGTTGAACAAAGACATAGCTGCGCGCGTCGATCAGCATCATGGCCTCGGCGCGCGTTGCCGGGTTCTCCCTGAACAGCCCGGTCACCACGCTGGTCACCGTGAGGGAGCCCGGTTTCTTGATGCCGCGCATGGTCATGCACAGGTGCTCGGCCTGCACGACAACCAGCACTCCCCTGGGCTGGAGCATGCGCGTGAGGCTGTTGGCGATCTCGGCCGTCATCCGCTCCTGCACCTGGAGGCGTCGGGCGTGCAGCTCGACGACGCGCGCCAGCTTGCTGATGCCGGTGATGCGGCCCTCCTTGGGGATGTAGGCCACGTGGGCCTTGCCGTGGAAGGGCAGCAGGTGGTGCTCGCACATCGAGTAGAAGGAGATGTCCTTGACCAGCACCATCTCGTCGTAGGCTTCCTCGTGGAAGACCTTGATGAGTTCGTCCGGCTCGGTGTGCATGCCGCGGAATATCTCGACGTAGGCGTCGGCCACCCTGTCCGGCGTCTCGGCCAGGGTTCTCTCCTCGACGTTCGGGCCGAGGCCCTCGAGGATAAGGCGGACGCCTTTGCGGATCTTCTCCTGGTCAATGGCCACGTTTGAGACCTCCATCAAGCGGCGGGACGGGCTGTTGGTTCGGACGGGCTCAGGGGAGCGTCTGCGCCCTGTCAATGGCTTCCTTCATCTGCCTGACGGCCTCGCGGATGCCGACGAAGACGGCGCGGGACACGATGCTATGGCCGATGTGGAGTTCGTGCGGCTCCAGCCGGCGCACCACGGGACCGACGTTGCGGTAAGTCAGCCCGTGGCCGGCGTTCACGGTGAGCCCCGCCTCTCGGCCGACTCCGGTCCCCGCCTCCAGTTCGGCAAGGCGTTTCTGCCGCTCGTCCGCGTAATGCGCGTTGGCGTAGGTGCCGGTGTGCAGCTCGACGAAGGTGGCCCCAAGCTCCGCAGAGCGCCGTATCTGTGCCTCCACGGGGTCGATGAACAGGCTCACCGGTATGCCGGCGTCATCGAAGCGGCGGATGGCCTGGCCGACGCGCTCGCTCTGGCCCACCACGTCCAGTCCGCCCTCGGTGGTGACCTCCTCCCGGTTCTCCGGCACCAGGGTGACCATGTCGGGTCCGGTCGCCAGGGCGATCAGGACGATCTCGTCGGCCAGGGACATCTCCAGGTTCAGCTCCACGGCGACGGTCTGGCGCAGCACCCGCACGTCGCGGTCACTGATGTGGCGGCGGTCCATGCGCAGGTGGATTGTGATGATGTCGGCGCCGCCGAGTTCCGCTTCCGCGGCGGCCCAGACGGGGTCCGGTTCGTAGGTTCGCCGGGCCTGGCGGATCGTGGCGACGTGGTCAACGTTCACTCCGAGCAGAACCATGCATATCCCCCTGTGAAAAGCTGTGCGCCCCGTATTCTACTCAGCCGGCGGGATTCTTCAACCGCACCGTGAGCCGCTCCGGCCGTGCCCGCGCCTCGCTGTAGCTCACGTCCGCCGGCAGTTCCACGTGCACCCGCTCCGTATAGGGGCGGCTGCTGCCCACTTCGATCTCCTCCTCGGCTAGCGTCTCGAGGGCGACGTAGGCCTTGATCAGCTCGGGCTTCAGTTTCCTCAGGTTGGTCGCCGAAGCCCTCACCACGACGGACACCGTGTCCTCGCTCAGCTCCACCTCGTAAGGGAAGCCCGGCGTCGCGCGCAGCAGCACGGGCACCCCCGCAAACGTCTCCTCGCGCTCCTCCTCACGGGTCACGTCGACGTTGGCCACTACGCTGGGCGGGTTCACCTCCAGCGGGACGGTGATGGTCACGCCGTTGTCCAGCAGCACTTCCACCTCGTCCTGCAGGCTGACCGGCTGGTGAATGCGGGTGCTGACGGCGGCAAGGGCAAGCGGCCTTGTCGCCACCGATTCCAAGCCGTCCACGGCGATGGCGGGCCCGCGCACGGTGACCCGAGGTGGTGAGGCGGAAGGAGGCCCGGCGAGTCGGAACCCCTCCGCCGGTTCGATCGAGCCCTCTACCTTGACCGGCAGGACGCGTTCCTTGATGGGGCTGCCGAAGACCTGGACCTGCGGCGGCGTGATATCGCGCAGCTTGACCTGGACGAACTCCTGCTCGGGCAGCCGCGGCCTGAGCCAGTCCCGCTCTATCCTCAGCGTCGCCAGGCC
>JAUVVP010000452.1 GCA_030604585.1 Planctomycetota bacterium
AGAACGCTGCCGGCCTCTTGCCCCCGAGGTCCCCCGTGCCTGCGCGCTCGCCGGTCTGCACATCCCACAGGGCCAGACCGTTGACGTCCGCGGACAGCAGCAGCCCCCCGTCGGGTGAGAAGCGCAGGGAACCCACGGCGTTGGCTTGCCCCTGCCAGGTGTTGAGGCGCTCCCCCGTCTTCAGAGACCACACCGTCAGGGAGCCGTCGTCGCAGCCGGCCGCCAGTCGGGTTCCGTCCGGAGTGATCGCCAGGGCCAACACCGACGCTTCGGCCCTGAGGGTCCTGACCGGCTGCCCGTCGGATGGGTCCCACAGGGTAACGGTGCCGTCCGCCGCTCCGGCGGCAAGGTAGGCGCCCGTCGGCGAGAACCGGACGGCCTTTACGAAGCCGTCGTGCCCGCAAGGCGGCAGCAGTTCCGCCAGGTTCCCTGCCGTCTCCGCCCGGATGACCGCATCGAGGCGCCCGCGCCACCCGGCAAGCGCCGCTTGCCACGCGGCCTCCCCGCCCGTGTCGGCGCTCGCCATCATCTCCTGGCCGGACAGAATCACCTCCTCCGCTTCCTCCCAGGCCCAGGCCGCCATGGCTCGCCCGAGGGCTCGCCCGTGCTGCTCCAGGAAGTAATTGAGCGGCTTGCCGGACTGCTCCGCCAGCAGCTCCCGCGCCTCTTCCAGGTGCGGATTATCGGGAAGGCCGCCGATGAAGTTCTCTATCAGCGCCAGTGCATCCTCGCGCCTGTAGGCCTCGGTTACGGCGGCCTGCAAGTCGTTCCAACATAGCTCCTGGAAGCCGGGCTCCGTCCCGGCGATCTCTTCCCGCAGGTCCTCATACGGCATCAGGCCGGCCAGCGTTGTCAGTTCCTGCGCCCGGCTCCGTGCTGCACCGTACTGCTGGGTGCGCAGCAGCCTGCCGAAGGCCTCCTGCGCGTCCCCGACGCGCCGCTCGGCCCGTTCGCGCACGACGTTCGGCAGGTCGTCCAGGCCGGCCTCCTCCGGCGAGGTCCCGGCCACATAGTCCGCGAGCCCCTTCGCTGCGTACCACTGGTCGCCGGCCATGTGCCTGTCCGCCTCGGCGGCGGCCTCTTTGGTCTTTCCGACCAGCTCCTGCCACCTCTGCTGCTGCGTCAGGGCCTGCCGGGCGCTTTCGCTTGCCCTGGCGCCCAGTTCGGCCGTCTTCCGCCAGAACACGGAACTGAGCACGGCTATGACCAGGACCGCTGCAACGACGGGGGCAAGGACCTTGCGGTTGCGCCACGCCCATTTTTGCAGCCGATAGCCGACCGTGGTGGGGCGCGCCGTGATGGGGCGGTCCGCCAGGTAGTTCTCCAGGTCTTCGGCCAGGGCCTCGGCGCTCTGGTAGCGCTGCTCCTTGTCCTTCTCGATCGCCTTCAGCAGTATGATCTCGAGGTCGCGCGGCATGGTCGGGTGCAGCGCACTCGGCTTGACGGGTTCGGCCGTGAGCAGCACGTCGAGCACTTTGAGGCCCCGCGCATGGCGCATGGGGTAGGGCAGAATGCCCACGATCAGTTCATAGAGCATGACTCCGAGGGCATAGACGTCGGTGCGTTCGTCAACGCTCCGGGGCGTGCCCATCGCCTGTTCGGGGCTCATGTACTGCGGCGTGCCGAGGAAGTCGCCCGTGGCGGTCAGCACCGTGAACTGCTCGTCGCCCTGGATGTAGGCGCGCGAGAGGCCGAAGTCGAGGATCCGCGGCCGCCCCAGGGAGTCCACTATCACGTTGCCGGGCTTCAGGTCGCGGTGCACGACCCCATGTTGGTGCGCGTAATGGATGGCATCGCACACGCGCACCATCAGGCGGCAGATCTCCTCGCGGCTCAGCAGATTGGTCCGCACGTGGGCGCGGAGGTTGGCCCCCTCGACGAACTCCATGGTGAAATAGGGCTGGCCGCCCAGCTCGCCGTACTCATACACAGGCACGATGGCCGGATGCTTGAGCAGGGCCACGGCCTGGGCTTCCCGCTCGAACCTCTTGCGGTTGGTGGCCGAGGCGAAGGCTCCCCCCAGCATGACCTTCAGCGCCACCTCGCGGGCGGGCCGTTTCTGACGGGCCTTGTATACCGCGCCCATACCCCCGCGGCTCACGAAGGCGAGCACCTCGTACTTGTCGCCCAGATGCGTGCGCAGCCACTGGAGGGCCACTTCCTCTTCTTCGCCGGCCTTTGCTGCCGAGGGCGCCGTCCTCGGGCCGGTCGCCAGCGTCTTCGCCGTGCGCAAGCTGCCGGCCCCCTGGGCCGGCCCCTTCGCCAGTATGCTGAACGGCGCCCCGCAGCGGGGGCAGACGGCGTTCTCCTCCCCCAGGGGTACGGTGAACTCCTTGCCGCACTGGAAGCAGTTGACCCGGATTCTCGGGGCCGTCACCGTCGGGGCGCCGACGGAGGGCGGCTCGGTGGCGGTCTCGGTGATGGTCTGAGCTTCTGCGGAGAGGCCGAACTCCTGCCCGCACGACTGGCAGGTGGCCTCCGTCGCACCGTCGGGCACCTCAAGCTCCGACTCGCAGTGGGGGCATCGCGTTTGCACGCAGCACTCCCTGGCCACTTCGCGAAGGGAAGACGCTGGGGAATCAACCTGGTTGCAAGACGATTATACCCGGCAGGAGGGGGAAGAGGCCAGCAGCCGGCCGCTGCTCCTCAGGCGGAGCCCTTGGCGGCGGCAGCCATCACGCGGATGAAATCGAGGGCCGCCTGCGCGGCGTCCCGGCCCTGCCCGGCGGCTTCGGCCATCCGCTTGACGATGGCGCTGCCCACGATGACGCCGTCCGCAGCCCCCGCAACGGCGCGCGCTTGCTCCGGCTTCGAGACGCCGAACCCGACCGCGATCGGCACCTTCGTCAGCGACCTCAGCT
>JAUVVP010000306.1 GCA_030604585.1 Planctomycetota bacterium
ATGGGGCAAGCTGATGGGCATCTCGACGAACGGCATCCTCGGCCTGATGGCCCTGGCCTTCCTGCCGTTCCGGGTCAGCAAGTGGGCGGCGGGCGCCGGCTTCCTCCTCTCGTACGCCTGCCTTTTCCTGATGATGGGCTCGGGGATCAACTTCCTCCTCTGGCCGGTCGTCGGCAACTCGGTCTGCTTCTTCGTGGCGCTGTTCCTGAACCCGTTGTTCAACGCTGCGAAGAACGAGGAGACAGTAGAAACGGGGAACTGAGGCGGCCGCTGCGGGGCTGCCGACAGTTCCAGCTTGTCCTCTGTGGCGAGTGTCTGGCGGGACCACGCGCAATCCGCGTCATCCTGAGGAGCGGCTGGCGACGAAGGATCTCGATCCGGCAGGTGCGCCCCAGGTGGAGATTCCTCGCCCCGCAGGCGCGGGGCTCGGAATGACAAAGGTGCCCGCGCCCCCGGCGGTGCCGACACGGGCATCGCCGACGAGGAGCAAAGCATCGGTTGGAGGCCGACGGATGAGCGGCGTGCCACTGCACAGCATTCGCGACGTCTGGTACCACAACCTGGAGAAGTTCCCCGGGAAGGCGGCGGCGGTCTGCGAGGGGGCAGCCTACACCTATCGCGAGTGCGACCGGCTGAGCGACCGGCTGCGGAGGCAGTTGGCGGAGCGCCTTGGCTTCCGCAAGGGGGACAAGGTCGCCGTCGCCGCTCCCAACTGCTTCGAGTACTTCATCACCTACTGGGCGGTCGTCAAGAGCGGCGGCGTACTGGTCCCGGTCAACACGAGGCTGGCCACTCAAGAGTTAGAGCACATCCTTGCGCGATCCGATGCCGGGATACTGGTCGTCCACCGGCAGAGCTGGCCGGCGGTCAATAAGGCGCTGTCCGAGCGCTGCTCCGTGAAGCACGTGGTGGGGATCGCTTTCGGCGAAGCGGACGCCATACCGTTTGAGGCCCTGACCGGCGAGGGCGGGGAGTACGACTATCATCCGGAGATTCGCGAGGACGACCTGGGCATCATCATGCACACATCCGGCACCACCGGGCGGCCGAAAGGTGCGATGATGCGCCACGGCGACCTGCTGTTCAACAACAAGCTGGCGGTGTTCGCCCACAGCCTGCGCCATGAGGACGTGCACCTGCTCGTCGTGCCCATGTTCCACGCAACGGCGCTCGACAGCCTGGTGCCGACGAGCGCTCTGCTGGGGTCCACCATCGTCCTGGCGCCCAGGAGCGGGGCGCGCTACCTGGCCGATCTCATGCGGGAGCACCGGATCACGACGTTCTTCGGAGTGCCGATGCTCTTCAGCCTGCTCGTCCGCTTGCCCGACCTCGACGGCTACGACCTGGGCAGCCTGCGGCTCATAGCCTATGCCGGCGCGCCGATGCCGGTCACCACCATCCGCAGGCTGCGCAAGCTCTTCCCTGAGGCCATGCTGCACAACTTCTACGGACTGACCGAGACCATTTCCATGACGCACGTCCTGCCGAGCAAGGACGCCGACGTGCGGCCCGAGTCCATAGGCAAGCTGCTGCCCCAGGTCAGCCAGCGCATCCTCGATGAAGCCGGCGAGGACGTCCCGCCGGGCCAGGTCGGCTCATTGCACTTCCACCGGTCCAACATCATATGCGGCTACTGGAAGGAGCCCGGCCGCCTGGAGCAGTCCATGCGCGGCGACTGGTTTGACAGCGGCGACCTTGCGACGGTGGATGAGGAAGGCTACGTGTACCTGAAGGGCCGCAGCAAGGACATGATCATCGTCGGCGGGGAGAACGTCTACGCGCTCGAGGTGGAGCACTGCATCATGACCCACGAGGATGTCCTGGAAGCGGCCGTCGTCGGCGTTCCAGCCACCGGGGTGAGGACCCACCTCGGCGAATTGGTCAAGGCGGTCATCGTGCCGGGGCCAGGCGCCGATCTGACCGAGGCGGACATCAAGCGGCACTGCGCGGAACGCCTGGCCAGCTACAAGGTCCCGCACATCGTCGAGTTCCGCCCCCAACTCCCGCGAAACCCCTCCGGGAAGGTGCTCAAGCGGCTGCTGGGGCAGGACATTCGAACGTAAGGTAGTCTCCGCCGTATCAGCAGCGTGAGCCTGGTCACCAATCCGGACCTGTGCAGGCAGCTTGAAGGCAGTTACATCCAGGCCACGCCCGGCCTCGAAGATGCGTGGGAAACGGCAGCGGAGAAGTGCGGCCCGCACGCTGAAGTGGTCATCTGCCGGGAGGCCCACCGTCCCCGGTCCTGCTTGACCCCGCTCCGTGGGCCAGGCTCAGGAGCAGGTCCAGGAGCCGACGCGGCAGCCACCAGCCCCTGAGCCTTCGGGCAAGCCGCACGGCCCGCATCTCGGACTCGGAAAGGGTGTGCGGGCAGAGCCTTCGCTTCCAGTTCTGCACGGCCAGCAAGTCCAGCCGTCCGAGGAGCCTCACCGCGAGCCGGCCGCCAAACCACCTCGGGTCGAAGCAGAGCGCGCTCTCGAAGTCCAGCACCACCGGCCAACCATCCGACGAGACCATCAGATTGGACCGGTGCTTCAGGTCCAGGTGCACCACGCCCCGGCGGTGTATCCGGGCCACGATCCGTTCGAGTTCGCGCACGAAGCACTCGTTGCCGCGCAGCTCAGGGTCGCCCCCGCTAACCCTCCGGCCGGCGATGTGCGTCATGGCGACCGAGTAGCGGTCCGGCCGCCCGCGGAACTGCGGCACCCCCTTCAGGCCCGCCAGGACGCGCAGCGCCCGGGCCTCCAGGCCCGTGCAGATCGCCCCCACTACGGCCAGCCACGGCCCCCTCTTGCCGCCGTAGTCCTTGAGGACGATCTCCTCGCCGTCCACTTGGTAGATGAGAAGGTCCGGTTTGTAGGTGTGGCCGCGCCTGATTGACCTTGCGGGAAGTGACCCCAGGTCTGCCCGTGTCAGATCGCGCATGGACTGCCCCGCGCCCACGTGAAGAAGGAATGAACCGGAGGGTCAGCCTCGGCCGTGGTCGGTGAGGGACTTCCCGTCCCAGTGTGCCAGCCCGTCCCTGCCCCGCTGCTTGACCTCGTAGAGGGCCTGGTCGGCCCGTTTCAGCAGCACGCCGGCAGGCACCTCCTCACCGGCCTGCGCCGTGGCGACTCCCACGGAGATCGTCACGGGAACACCGCGAGTGTCCTGACCCAAAGGGGCGGCACGGACCGAATCCAGAATCCGTTCGCCCACCGCCTGGGCTCCGGAGCGCCCGCTCTGGGGCAGGATGACTACGAATTCGTCGCCTCCGTATCGGACCAGGTAATCGGTGGCCCGTATGGCCGCGCGGCAGCGGTCGCAGAACTCCTTCAGGATCGTGTCGCCGAACGCATGGCCGTAGCTGTCGTTGAGGAACTTGAAGTGGTCTATGTCCATCAAGAGCACTGAGACGGGCGTGCCGTATCGGCGGCCGTAGGCGATCTCCGTCTGGAGCACTTCCAGCGCGGCGCCGGAGGTGTATGCACCCGTGGTGCTGTCCGTGGTAGCGACCTCCTCCAGGTCTTCTTTCTGCTGCGCCAGCTCACGGGTGACCCTTTCGAGCTGTTTCATGCGCTCTTCCTGCCAGGCCAGCTCGGAGGCCACCAGGAAGGCGATGCGGTCCCCGCCTTTGCCCAGTGGGCAGATGGCAATGTGCACGGGAACGGACTGGCCGGCCGACACCAGCACCTCGAGCATGAAGCCCAGCGCCGCCTGCCGGCCCTGACTGCCGAAGGCGGACTGCCATTTCTCCGCATCGCGGGAATGCACGAAGGATGCGAAGGACTGCCCCATCAGGTCGCGGGGGGCGCGCCGCCGCAACGCGCCCAGCCGGCCGGGGCCGTGCAGCACCCGCCCTTCGGCGTCAAGCATCGCCGCGCCTTCGCGCATCAGTTCCATGACGGCCCGCACGGCCCTATCCGCTTCGGCGCCCAGCATGGCGGCAGAGCGGGCGCCGCCCCCGCCGGCGGGCGCCTCGGCCTCCGCCTTCCGGATCGCCTCAACGATCGCCTCCGCCTCGTCCAGACGGCCCTCGAGTCCCTCGTGGCCCTGTTCTTCAC
>JAUVVP010000474.1 GCA_030604585.1 Planctomycetota bacterium
GTTCATCGGCGACCTGGACAAACAGAAGGCGCACGCCGACGTGCTGCGCCGGGTCAAGGCCGAGCTCGCGGCGGCGGCCGACGAGATGGAACGGGCACTCCGCGCTGAAGGGGCAGCGGTGCCGGGCGTCCTCGCCCAGGACGCTAGCGGAGTGGGCGGAGCACGGGACCTGCACGGCGAGCTGGAACTGAGGGGCGACGGCTGGACGCAGGAGACCTTCTCCCTCGCGCTGGTGGCGGTGGCTCGGTCCCTCGGCCGCGAGGCGAGCTACGAGGAGATCTGCGCCCGGTCCGGTCAGGCCTTCGCGCCGGCCATCGACTTCGTCAATGACTGCAAGGACCTCCTGCCGTGTCAGGGCTGGCTCGGCCATCTGTGTCCGATGGACATGGCCGCCGCGTCGGTCGGTCTCGAGATGGAGCCGCTACCGCTGCCCCGCTATGAGGGCGATCCCGGGAATGCCGCAGCGAGAGAGGCGCATTACAGGACCTGCGCCAAAGTCATATCGGACGCGCTCGCGCGCGGAGATACCCTGATCACTTCGGGCGGATGGGAGTTCGAGGGGGAGCGCTTCGTCGAGCCCTGGTGGGCCGGGATCATCACCGAGGTGCGCAGCGACGGGACCGCGGTCGGAGTCCACCTGCGCGGAGGCACCGGCTGTGAACTGAGTAACATCAATCCCGGGCAGGTGTTCGCCGTCAGGCCGTCGGCGGAGGAAGAGGACCTAACGGACGTCCACCGCCGGATGCTCCGGGAGGCAGTGATCCGGATCCGCTCGCAGGGGCGGTATGCAAAGGGCGACTACTATGTGTTTGGACTCGACGCAATGGACGAGTGGATTCGCGTCATGCGGGAGTGCGAGGGGTTCTGCCCCGTCTGCGAGCAGAAGAACGGGAGCGGCTGGGCCGCCGCCGTCAAGAACACCGAAGCCGTGACGGACCGGTGCATGGTCGCAGCGTCCTACCTGCGGCGGGTCGCGCCCGACTTCGCTGACGACACGGCGCGACGTCTGGAGGAGGCGGCGAAGCACTACGATCGCATCGTGCAGCTACTGCGCCCGGCAATCACCGGCCAGGGAGGGGAGAGCTACCGGCAGTTCATCGGCGACCTGGACAAACAGAAGGCGCACGCCGACGTGCTGCGCCGGGTCAAGGCCGAACTGGCGGCGGCCGCCGACGAGATGGCGAAGGCCCTGGCGTCCGAGGGCGTCGAAGTTGGCGACGAGCAGCCACCCGAGCCGTCCGTCCAGGGCGGCTTCCCCCGCACGGCCGCGCTTACCGACGTGCCCCCCGGCAAAGGCGACGGCAACCACGTCGGGCGCGGGCTCGAGGTCATTCTCAACTACCTCGGCACGCGCGCCGACTACGACACGCTGATGGGCGACCTCGGCCTGGCCTTCGTCATGCAGGCCAGCGACCAGGTGGCGAAGTACGACGGAGCGCTCGACGCGGGCTGGTGGCCGCTGGACCCCGCCGCCGTGCCGGCTAACCTCGACCTCGTCAGCCGCGCCGTGGGCCGCCAGATCGCCTACGTCGGCATGGGCCAGCACTGGGCCGGCCCGGAGGAGTTCTACAAGGAACGGGCGCGCAAGCTGGTCGAGGACGCCGTCGACTCCGGGCGCCCCGTGCTGGCCGAGCATGGCTTCTGGAAGGTCGTCACGGGCTACGACCAGCAGGAACCACCGGTGCTCGGCTTCTGCCCCTGCGCGGGGGAGAACAATCCCGAGCGGCTGCCCTCTTTCCCCTGGGCGCTGATCGTGCCCGGCGACGAGCTCCAACGGATGGACCGCAAAGAGGCCGACCTGGAGGCGCTGCGGCACGCCGTTGCGCTGGGTCGCGACCTGGTGGAGATGCCTGACGGCTTTCTGACCGGCCGGAGAGCGTTCGGGCTCTGGGCCGGGGTCCTCCGCGACACGGACCACCGGGGCGAGCACTTCTGGCACTCGAACGTGGTCCTGCACCTGCGCATCAACCGGCAGAGCGCCGTGCGCTACCTGCACGCTATGGCCAGGCGCCACGAGGGCGAAGTGGCAGACCACATCAACGCAGCCGCCGACCTCTACGGGCAGGCACTGGCGGACCTGGCCGACGCTGACACGAGCAACGGAGCCATGGCCTCCGCCGAGGGCCGTGAGCGCCTGGCCCGGCTGGCCGAGAAGATCGCCGAGTTGGAGGCCCGGGCCGTCGCCGAGATCGAGGCGGCGCTCGCCGCCGAGGGGGTCCGGCCGGCCGTGGCCTCTTCGTCCCGTCGGCCGCTGTCGGACGACCAGATGCAGAGCATCATCGGCGGGATCAGCGAGAAGCTGCTCGCCGGCGCCGGGCTGTACCCCGAGGTCTCCGGCCTGCTCCAGTTGGAGGTCTCGCTTGAGCCAGTCTCGGCGAACGCGCGCGCCGTCCGCGGGCATATGAGGCGCCTTGAGCCCGCCGACTGGGACTACATGGACCAGGTCGAGGACGCCCTGGCGGCGATCGCCACGGGCTCCTCGCCCGCCGGGCGCGGGGGGAGGGTGCGGGAGCGCCTGGCACACGTGGAGAAGCGCCGGCAGGCCCTGCTGTACTGGCTGGCGGGCACCGCGCAGTCCGAAGCCGAGCAACCCGAGAACACCGACGCCGACTCAGTGCGCCTCACCTATTCGCTGCTGGGCGCGCCCGACGCCGACAAGCGGAGCTTGGTCCGGATGGTGGCCGACAAGCTGGGGCCCGA
>JAUVVP010000413.1 GCA_030604585.1 Planctomycetota bacterium
AAGCAGGCCTACAAGTCCAGTTCTTCCAGGGCCGGGTGCTTCAGCGCTTCACGCACCGACCGCCAGGCGACCCCTGCATTGGGCTGCTCCAGGTCCGGCAGGAAGCCGAAGTCCAGGTACATCTTGATGGCGGGCAGCCGCTGCGTCTGCGTGGTCAGGTAGGCGCGTTCGTGCCATTCGGCCAGGCGGTTAAGGCCATAGCTCAGGCCGGCTCGGCCCAGGCCCCGCCGCTGGTAGGCCCGCCGCGTCGCCACCCAATGGATGCGGCCGTGGTCCCGGCCTTTGAAGTCGCGCGAGTACCAGGCGCTGATCGTGCCGACGGCCACTCCTCGCCCGTCCACTATGAAGAAACAACGCCGATGCGTTGCCGGCAGGTCGGTGCCGAACTGATCGTGGAACAACCCGTCGGTGATCGTGATGTACGGTTCAGCGTCGCGGTGGATGTCCGTCCACACCGCGGCCTCGCCAGGCCTCATCGGACGAATGCCGAACCCGGGAGGAAACGCCACCTGCGGGATGTCGTCCAGGTTCGGCCGGATCATCTCCACCAGCCATCCCGCCTCCGGCGCCTGGTGCTCCACGTGCACGGCGGACACTATCCTCTGCCTCGCACGGAAAAGCCCCCTGACCGTCCAGAACCCCTTCAGTTTGCGTCTTCGGCGTGTCAGCACCCCGAACGGGCTCGTCGTCACGTAGCGTATGAACGCCTCTTCGGGCCACGGATGGTCCGCCCAACACCAGATAGTGGCGCCGCAGACGTACGGGGCCGTCATCCCGGCGAACTCGGCCTCGATCGCTTCCGCCTGGGCGTCTTCCCCCATCGCGGTGCCGAAGACGTCCTCCAGGCACGGATAGCCGAACTCCGTCACGAGAATGGGTTTGGCCGGGTAACGCTTGCGCAGCCGCGCCAGCGAATCGGTCCAGAAGCGCGTTGACTCTTCGCGCGCAGGGCGCCGCCCTTCCCCGCTGCTGCCCCAAGTGGGCCAGCTCGGGTAGGCGTTTACGCAGACCACGTCGTCGCACTCGAAGTGAGGATGCTCGCCCCAGTGGGATGAGACGTGGACCGCCAATCGCGTGGGGTCGAGTTCTTTCGCCAGGCGCACCAGTTCCGCGTTCCCCTCTGCGACCTCCGGCAGGTCCTCGCGCGTCTCGTTGCTCACGGACCAGAAGATCAGGCTGGGATGATTCCAGTCGCGCCGGATCATCTTCGTGAGCTGGCGCCTGGCGGCTTGCAGCTTCAGCGCGCAGTTCTCTTCGCCTTCTTCCAGGCCCTTCCACCAGTAGACGGGTATCTCCGCCATCGCCAGGAGGCCGAGTTCATCGCACAGGTCCGGTTCCTTCGGGTGGTGGGGGTAGTGGCAGAGGCGAACGAAGTTGCAGCCGGCGTCCTTCATCTCTTCGAGGTCGCGCCGGGCGGTCTCCAGATCGGTGCACATCCCCGTGCGCGGGGAATCTTCATGCCGGTTAAATCCCGTCAGGAAGATCGGCTCCCCATTCAGCAGGAGGCCCTCGTCCGTGGCCTCGATCCGGCGGGACCCGAAGCGGACGTCCAGCTCGTCCACGACCTCCCCGCCGGCCCGCAGCGTGAGCCTGGCCGTGTAGAGGGCCGGGTCATCCGGCGACCACGGCCGGATACCGTCCACCCGGAGTTCGGCCTGCACGACGGCATGGGCGCCGGCAGACAATGCTGCGGCCCCGCAGGAATGCCGGGCGAGTCCGTGGCCGTCAGAGTCGGCAATGACGACTGCGAGTTCGGCCTCGGCTTCCTCATCCCTGCCGTTCACCAGCCGGACCTGAAGGGACAGCTTTCCTCCCTGCTCCGCCGGCTCGCCCACTATGCGCGGCTCCTCGATGCGGAGCCGGTCGGTCGCGATAAGCAGCACTTCCCGCAGAATGCCGCCGTACGTCCGCCAGCCCCGCTCCATGCCGGGGACCTCGCCCTGGCGCCTCTCGTTGTCAACGCGCACGGCAAGGACGTTCTCCGCGCCATAGCGCAACAGTCCGCCTATCGGCAGATCGAACCGGAGAAAGCCGTCCGCGTGCTCGCCGGCCGGTTCGCCGTTGACCCACGCGCGGGCGTGGTAGTTAACGCCCTCGAACCGGACGACTACGAGCTTGTCCCGCCAGCTTTCGGGCACCTCAAACGACCGGCGGTACCAGCAGACGCCCTCGTAGGATTCCATGCCGGGTGCAATCCTGTCAAAGCCGGCCGGCATGGACACCTCGCGCCACAGCCGCACGTCGCAGTCCGCCGCGTAGTAACGCTCCCGTTCTCCCTCCTGGCACACGTCAGGCTGGCAGCGCCAGAGCCCCGTCAGGTCGAGTGTCGCTCGGGTCATCTTCTCTCCTTGAGTGGGAATCATCCGTCCGGGAGGCGGCCGAAGTCTCAGTAGGTCCCCGGCGTCTTGCCGAACATCGTCGGCTTACCCCAGCTTTCGCCGCCCCGCATCACCCATCTTGCGGCGGCTTCGATCATCTCTTCCACGCCGTCGCGATAGGCGCCGAAGGTCGCCACCCACAACTCGTCATTGGCCAGCAATGCCGTCTCCGCCTCAGGGCCGGCGACGTTCGGCTCCCTTCCCATCAGCGCGGCCATGCCCTCCACTATGTGGCGGACCCGCGCAATGGGGCCCGAACAGTTCAGAACGAATGCCGGATTCGTGCAATGTTCCAAAGCCCTGACGGCGGCATCAACGGCGTCGCGCTGCGAAACCAGGTTCACGGCGGGCATCTGCAAGGAGACCGGCTCGCCGGCCCAAACCATCTTCGCCAGGTCAACGAGAACGCCGTAGCCCAGATGCTGCGCATATGCCAGCCGGAAGAAGCAAAGCTTCTGAGACGGCGAGGCGAGGGCGGTGGTGGCGAAAGCGCATTCACGCGCAGCAATGCTCCACCCGTAGACCCCCTGCGGGGACAGCTCGTCGCTCTCCTTGCAGCCGCCCTGCTCGGGCCGCGTGCGGGGATAGGGGTTTCCGGAAGAGAACACGACGATGCGGGCATCGCGGAACCGCTCGCCCACCAGGTAGGGGAGGATGCAGTTCAGGTGGAAGGCCTTCCGCCAGTCCCCTGACGTCCCGAACTTGACGCCGGCCATGTAGA
>JAUVVP010000398.1 GCA_030604585.1 Planctomycetota bacterium
CAGGACCCTGCCGATCAGGTAGTTCCGGAAGTTCTTCTCGCCCAGCGAATGCCGGAATCGCCGCAACAGGTCGCCCCTCTTCAGTCCTTCGTGGGGCGCCGCGAGCGATTCGGGCTCGCGAACGGCGGCGAACGAAGCCAGCGCCGTCACGAAGAAGAAGATCGCGACGGGGAAGAGCAGCGAGTAGTTCTGCGGAAAGCCCAGGGATGCCACCACCTTGGCGGCGGCCAGCGCCGCGATGGTGGCGCCCAGCGGCCCCGCGCTGGCCATCATCCCGATGACCCGCCCGCGGATGGCGCGCCGGAACATCATCGCCTGCCAGTCCAACCAGAAGGGGATGGCCATTCCCGCCCCCAGCACCCGAACGGCCAGCAGCACCAGCAGAAGGATGCTGCACAGGCGAGGGGACGCCGGGGCCAGGAAGTAGACGACCGCCCCCATGGCCAGGTAGGTCGGCACCGAGCAGCAGGCGCTCCAGGGTATCAGGAAGCGCTTCGTCCTGCGGCGACGGCCGAACAGCAGCAGCCCGAGCGGCTGGAGCAGCACCCAGCCGGCCCAGAAGATGCTGCCCACCAGGCCTATCTCGATCTCGCTTGCCCCCAGCCGCTTCAAAAGCAGCGGCAGAACCGAAACCGATGACAAGAACCCGATCCCGACCCCGAACATGCCCTCGCCGAACACGCAACTGCGCACGTTGTGCCGCTCGTCCGCGTCCATCGTCCTGTCGAACTCCCACCCCTGGCGGCGCGCTGTCGGAAGGTTAGCCGGCCGGGGCCCGGACCCCTTGCCTGGTGTGCGATAAACGGCGGCTCAGCATAAGCAGCCCGGAGAGCAATGGCAAGCACAACGCCGAAAAGCGGCTCAGAGCCCGGCGGGGAGCCGCTTCTGCTCGATCTCCTGCTTGATCCTCGCCAGGAAACCGGCCACCTCGACCGCCCCCTCGTCGCCCCCGTCGTGGCTGCGCACGCTCACCGCGCCGCTCTCGACCTCGCGGTCCCCCACGATCAGCAGGTAGGGCACTTTGTCCAGGGCGCCCGAGCGCACCTTGTAGCCCATGGTCTCGTTGCGCTCGTCGCAGGAGGCGCGCACGCCGGCCTCCTCGAGCTGCCCCAGGACCGCCCGGGCGTACTCGACGTGCGCGTCGGTGATGGGCAGGACGCGCACCTGCTCCGGCGCCAGCCAGACGGGGAACCACCCCGCGAAATGCTCGATCAGGCCCCCCACGAAGCGCTCCACGGAGCCGAGGATCGCCCGATGCACGATGATGCACTCGTGGTCCTTGCCGTCCTCGCCCACGTAGGTCACGTCGAAGCGCTTCGGCAGGTTCAGGTCCACCTGGATGGTCGGCCCCTGCCATTGGCGCCCGAGGGCATCCAACAGCTTGACGTCAATCTTCGGCGCGTAGAACGCGCCGGCCCCCTCGTCCACTTCATAGGCAAACTGCTTGCGCTCCAGCGCCTCGCTGAGAGAACCGGTGGCCCGATCCCATTCCTCGTCGCTTGCTTCCTCGAGCGAGACTTCGGGCCGGGTGGACAGGTACACGTTGTACTGGTAGCCGAAAGCCCGCAGCATCTCGTCCATGAGGTCGAGGATGTCTTCCACCTCACCCACAAGCTGCTCGGGGGTGCAGAAGACGTGGGCGTCATCTATGGTGAATCCCCGCACGCGGATCAATCCGTGCAGTGCCCCGCTCAGTTCGTGGCGATAGACGGTGCCGAGTTCGCCGTAGCGGACCGGCAGGTCGCGGTAGGACCGGATACGGGTCTGGAAGATCTTGATGTGCGCCGGGCAGTTCATGGGCTTGAGCCGGTAGCGCTCCTCATCAATCACCAGCGGGGCGTACATCAGTTCCTCGTACTTGGGGATGTGGCCGCTGCGCAGGTAGACCCTCTCCGAGGCAATGTGCGGGGTGGCGACCAACTGGTAGCCGTGCCGCTGGTGCAGGTCCTTCCAGTAGCGCTCGATCACCTCGCGCATCATCGCCCCCCGCGGGTGCCACAGGACCAGCCCCTGGCCGATCTCCTCGTCGAAGCTGAACAGGTCCAGCTCCCTGCCCAGGCGGCGGTGGTCGCGCTTCTCGGCCTCCTGGAGCCTTTCCAGGTGCTCCGACAGCTCCTTCTCGGTCGGGAAGGCGGTGCCGTAGATGCGCTGCATCTGCGGCCGCGAGGAATCCCCGCGCCAGTAGGCCCCCGCAACGCTGAGCAGCTTGAAGGCGTCCACTTTGCCCGTGTGGGGCACGTGCGGCCCGCGGCAGAGGTCCACGAACTCGCCCGCCCTGTAGAGGGAGACCACCGGGTCCTGGATCTCCTCGATCAGCTCGACCTTGTAGGACTGCCCGGCCTCTTCCATCAGGGCGCGCACCTCGTCAGCGCGCAGCTCCGTGCGCTCGAACGGGGCCTCCTCAGCGATGATGAGGGCCATCTCCTGTTCGATCCGCTCGAAGTCGTCGGCGGAGATTGTGCCCTCCAGGTCGAAGTCGTAGTAGAAGCCGTCCCGGATGGCCGGCCCGATGCCGAACCTGACTCCCTCGAAGAGCCGCCCCACCGCGCAGGCCATGATGTGGGCGACGCTGTGGCGCATGATCTCCAGCCCCTCGGGCGAGCCGACGGTGACGATCTCGAGCGCCGCGTCCTGTTCGAGCGGCACGTTCAGGTCCATCAGCACGCCGTCAATGCGGGTGGCCACGGCGTCGCGCGCCAGCCGCTTGCCGATCGAGGCCGCCACCTCCGCCGGTGTGATGCCGGCGGGCTTCTTCAGCACACTTCCATCGGGCAGTGTTATCGAGATATTCATGACAGGGTTCACCACGACGACACAACGTGAAGACAGGGCTACAGGACCATACGGACAAGTCCGTCCTTCAGTCTGGCGACGTTGAAATTGACCAGGAAGCCGAGCCGGGAACCGGAATGCCAACCTCCCCCACAATGGGAAGTCCTGCAGCTCCCGAAATGGGAGGGACCTGCCGGGTGGGGTGCTGCCCCCACTGGACACAGGAATCCCCATTATAGGCGCCCCGCCCGGACTGTCAAGCTTGCGCGCATTGCAACACAGGGGAGTTGGCGATATAACGGCGGCGGAACCCAAGCAGGGAGCGAAGGAGGCGGTCATGCTGCAACTGCTGTTGATCCTGTGTGCGTTCCTGGTGTTTGCGGCGGCTGCGTCGGCGGCCG
>JAUVVP010000114.1 GCA_030604585.1 Planctomycetota bacterium
CCGAGGTCCTCTTCCCCCGTGCAGACTGAGCGGTCGGTGCGACGGGCGCGGCGCCGGGTTCCCTCGTGGCCTGCCCCGCCCGTCACTTCAGCCTGTTGTAGAGCTCCTCGGCCTGCTCGACGCCGATGTCACGGGCGTCAATGACCGAGTAGTAGTGTTCCCCCTCGGTGACAAAGCTCTTCAGGGTTGTCATTGCCGTGAAGAACTCGTCCCTCGTCAGGCCGATGTTGCCCAGGCCGTACTCCACGCCCATGTCTTCCATGAACTGCCTGACATACTCGTGCTCGTTGTCCTGGAGGTAAGTCATCACGAAGATGCCCGTGGCCAGCAGGCCGCCGTGCAGATACGTCCTTCCGGTGACGTATTCCACGTTGTAGGCAAAGAAGTGCTCGGAGCCCTCCTGGCAGCGGTCATTGCCGAGCCGGGCGGCGATCCGTGCATAGTCGCGGTAGAGTTCGATAATGGCCCTGATCCCGTCGTCGGTGAGGTCCCGTATCTCGGACCGCATCTCGTGCAGGCGCTTCAGGTCCTCCGTGGCCTGGTCGTAGGAGCCCTGGTCGAACTCGGCCCGTCCCTTCTCACAGGCGATCCGCCAGTCGCACAGGGCAGTGTGCGAGGAGAGCACGTCGCCGGCGCCGTAACGGACCAGCCGCTCCGGCGCCTGCCGCAGCAGCGAGTAGTCAACGATTATCCGGTCGCATATGGCGTGCCCGATGTAGGTGACCTTCCCCTCGTGGCGGACGCCCACAGGGTCCGTCACACACGCGTCGCCCGAGATGATCGTTGGCACCTGGAGAAGCCTTGCGTCCTTCTTGATGGCGACGTACTTCGCGGAGTCGTGGGACGACCCTCCGCCAATGCCAAGCACGAGGTCTACGGGCGGGACCGCGCGCTCCAGCGCCTTCAGCGTCTCGAAACGCATGTTCTCGACGAAAGCAACGTGCTTCGGGGGCCTGGCCACCTTGTCCTTGACCAGGCCCCAGGGTATCTCCATGGTGATGACCGCGTATTCCTCGTCCGTATCCGTTATCCCGGGGATGAGGTCGTAGCCGTACTCCGCTTCCGGCGGCGTCCAGTGGGGATCAAAGAGGCGCTCTTCCGTGTGCCCATGGGTCATAGGATGGGCCTCCCGTTCATGTTCAGGGCAACAGGTCGCCGGTGATGTTGCCCATGAAAGCTTTCTTCACCCGCTTAAAGCCTTCGGCGTACCGGACGCCGGCCTGAAGCCCCCTGAAGCGGGCGACGATCTCGATCAGCTCGATGTAGTCCACCCCGTAGCCCCACTCGAGCCACTCGCTCTGGCTCTTGTGGCAGGAAACGAGCTTCTTCTTCAGTTCGAACGTGTCGGTTATGTCAACGTACTGGTCGGGCACGAAGCCCACCCCGGCAGGCGCGTCCATGAAGTAGACCTGCGGGATCTCGACCGGTGGGTGCTGTGTCTTCAGGTTCGGCATGTTGACCACGATTGCCGCGTCGTTGGTCTGCTGGCCCACGCCGGTGTGGTCGCCGGAGAAGAAGTCCGGGTAATGTGTGATTATCACGTCCGGGCCCACCCGCCTGATCATATCAATGAAGGCGATCCGGGACTCCTCGTTGTAGAAGAAGAACTCGTCCTGGAAACCGAGCCATATCATCTCCGCCCCGAGTATGTCGCAGGCAGCCCGCGCTTCTTCTCTCCTGATGGCGGTTATCTCCTGCGGCGGCAGCGTCGGATGCCCCATCTGCCCGTCGGTCACGTAGGCCACGGTCAACTCGTCGCCCCTTTCGGCGTACTTCGCCATTGTGCCGCCGGAGAAGATCTCAATATCGTCGGGATGCGCGCCGACGCCCAGAACCTTCATCATTCCACCTCCCTTTCCATCGCCTCGGCATTCTCCAGGGCGTCCCTCACCCGCCTCATTCCGGGCCACCGGCGTCTGCCCGGCGCTCCCGCAGTTGCTTGAGGACGGCGATCGTCCGCCCCCTGTCAACGATGCACACGGAGACGTCAGAGTGGTCGGGCCTGTAATCGCATTCCTCTACGGTTGCCAGTATGCCGCGCATGCCCGTTCCCTTCTCCAGGAAACCGCGCAGCAGCCTGGACTTATGCGCGTTGTCCAGGTAGCGGCGGATCTGGTGGCAGTGTTCCCTCGTGATCTTGCCGCGCTTAAGCTCCACCAGGATCAGCTCATCAGCCCCCGGGTCCAGAAACACCAGGTCAACGAACTGCCGCTCCTTCTCCTCGGAGAAGACGTAATGCTGGCGGGCCAGCAACGTGACGGGTTGCTTGAAGAGGAGCCGGGGCGCCGCTTCGACGGCGTCCTCCAGGTTCTTCTCGGTGTCCACGGATTCGTATTCGGCGCTCAGGACCTCGTGCATCTGCCGCGCCTTCCTTACGCCGATGCCGGGCACGGTGCGAAGCTCAGCTTCAGTTGCGTTCGCTATGCGCGTCACGCTGCCGAAGCGCTGGAGCAGCTCCCTGGCCATGACCATGCCGCAGCCCGGCAGCATCTCCACTATGCGGCGCTGCATGTCCGCCAGGCCCGTTGCCTTGCGTTTGGGGATCAGGGAGATGTCGGGAATCCCCATCTGCTCCTGTCGGGCCATCATGGCGATGAGCTGCACCGTCTCGTCCAGGTTGGGTGTGGCGAGGACGCTCAACCCATACTGGAGCATCATGGAAGACAGGGCGCCCCTGATCGCCTGCGGCTTGAACATCGTGTACTCGTAGTCCACCTCGCCTTCGACTATCAGGACGGGGATGCGGAAGTGCTCGCGCAGGTAGATGGCGCTGGTGAACAGCGTCTTGTCCATGATGCCGCGCAGGAAGGTGCTCCCCGTCCTGCGTTCTATCACAAGCCGCTTGCTGAGGATGTAGCGATCGACGTTGCCCTCGTCCTCCTCCACGGGCAGGACCGTGATCCCCATCCCGCCCAGCAACTTCGCCGCCTTCCCCCTCGGCTTCGTCGCCGAGATGATCAACGTTGACAGGTCCACGGTCATCTGCAATGCCTACGGAAGCGGACGTTGATGCCCCGCACGCCCGGCGGCAGGCCGATCAAGGAGCCACGGCCGACCTGATGATGTCGGCCATTCTCCGCTCCTGCGCCTCGGTCAGACGCGAGGGGATCGACACCAGGATCGAGCGGGCGAACAGCGCATCGCTTGCCGGGCAAGCGCCTTTGCTGTAATCGTAGGCGCTCTCGGCGTTTTCCGGCAGGCTCCAGGGGTTGCCCGCCGGCGAGAGCGGCACCTTGTTGACGAGTGCAGCGACGTTGAAGTAGATGTGCAGGTGGTAGTCGGCCACGCGGATCGCGCCGTCCAGGCCGCCGTCCCTCATCCGTTCCGCCGCGGCAACGGCCCTGGCTTCGTCCTCGAGGGTCAGGATCAGGAACGCGCCGGTGTCGCCCTCGGGATCGTTCAGGCGCCGGAAGCCGAGGCCGGGCGTCCCCGCCAGCATGGCCTTGATGCGGGCCTTTGAGGCCCTCATGTGCTCGACGATGGACGGCAGCTTCTTGAGCTGGACGGAAGCGACGGCGCCGCACAGCTCGCTCATGCGCCGTCCGCCGCCCCACAGCATGGCACCGGGCAGCGCCTTCGGCACGCCGTCTATCCAGTGGATGCCCAGGTCATGCGCAGCGTTGATGCGGTCGTGCAGCGCCTCGTCGTCCGTGACCAGCAGGCCTCCCTCGCCGGCCGTGGCGTTCTTGTTCAACTGGAAGCTGAATATGCCGACGGTCCCGAACGCGCCGAGCTTCTTGCCCCGGAACCGGCCGCCGTTCGCCTGGGCGCAGTCCTCCAGGACAGGGATGCCGTGCCCGTCAGCGACGGCCATGACGGCCTCCATGTCGCAGGGCGCCCCGGCCATGTGAACCGCGATGATCAGCTTCGTCCTCGGCGTTACCTTCTTCTCCAGGTCGCGGGCGTCCATGCTGAAGCTGTCGTCCACCTCGCAGATGACGGGGATGGCGTTCACCTGCACAACGGCCCCGACGGTCGCCACCCACATGAAGGCGGGGATGATCACCTCGCAGCCCGGCCCGAGGCCGAGGGCTCTGAGCGCGATGATCAGGGCGCCGGTGCCGCTGTTGACGGCCTGCGCGCACTTGACCCCGTAGAACTCCCGGGCCGCGGCCTCCAGCGCCTGAACGTAGGTCGGCTCTCCCGGACCGTAGTAGCGGAAAAGGGAGCCGTTGTGAAGCACGTCCAGGACGGCCCTGTCCTCTTCGTCGCCCAGCCAGTTGGCGCCGGGGAAATCGGTCGGCCATTTCTCTTCCATCGCTTTCCCTCCGGTCTGCGCGTCACCGGTCGGCGCGCACTCGGCGGCCATTGTAGTTGGCGCCGAACGAAGCGTCAATCGCTGCCAGGCCCAGGCCATCCGCGCGCTCCCTGGTCCCGTCAGTCCTGCGCTGAGACGATCACCGACTCAATGCCGAGCGAGTTGGCCACCTTGCGGATCGCCTCGGCGCGGTGCCCCACGCCCAGCGCGAAGTGATGGGTCGGCCCTTCGGCGCACCATCTCTTCAGGAAGGTCACCGCGTCGGGCTTGAAGTAACCCCGCGTGTTGGTGTTCCCCGTGGCGGGGATGGGGCCCCCAACGGACTCCCCCTCGGCGATCACGAACTTGAAGCGCCCGTCATAGGTCTGCGTGATGCCGAGCATCGAGATCGGACCTTCCTTCAGCTTGAACTCGACGGACGCGCCGGCGCCGGGCTTGCCGTGGTACTTGAGAAGGCTGCGCAACACCGGCCGCCCCTCGGCCACGTTGAGGTGGTGCGGTCCGTCGTGGCCGACAAGGATGAAGCCCTCGTTGAAGTCAATGGGATGGAACTCGGCGAAGCTGCCGCCGATGTCCAGGCGGTCCATGATGAGCATGGCGAGGCAGGTCTTCAGGTCCGACTCGCCGCACATGGGGAAGCCGGCCGCCGTCAGCAGGGAATTGCCGACGATGAGGTTGGCCATCACCTGGCGCGTCTCGCTCCCCGGCTCGGCCTCGTAGTAGTAGGCCAGCCCGTCCAGGTCTTTCTCCTCGATAAACCTGTCCAGGGCCACCGCGACGCGTGCCGCCACGTCCAGGTCCTCGTCGGTGAGCTTGCGCGTGACGGGGTCGGCCTGCGGCTCTGGTGTGTCGAAGAAGCTCAGCATGGTCTCCTTCTTGGCCTCGGCCTGCTCGTCCGTCACCCCGCGCATCTGGCGGAGGATGTCGTCCGGTTCGGTCTGGACGACGTGGAGGCCGAAGTGCGCCGTGAAGGCCGTCGGGTCGCTGTGCATGTCGAGCATGGCCTCCAGGACGTGGCCCATCTGGCCGATGCGGGCGCCCCTCAGGTCGTGAAGCACTTTCGCTACGTCGCACCACTCAGCCACCTCGGCCGCGGCACCCGGGTCATCGGAGAGCGCACCGATGATGAGGGGCGGCGGCTCCTTGCCCATGCGGACGGCGACGCCGGTGAACTCGGGGAGCGAGCAGATGTTGTCGTTGGCAAGCTCCATCCGGGTCGTGGCGCGCTCGTAGTCCATGGCCTTGAGCGGCGGGAGCGCCACCAGCACGATCGGCCCGTCCAGCTCGCGCGCCAGGATGCCCCAGGTGGCGCTGGTCGCATAGGTCAGCATGTCGCAGAAGAGCAGGTCGAGGCCGGCGGCCTTGATGCGCTTGAGCGCCGCATAGGCGGACTCGGCCTGGTCAATCAGGCCGAAGCTCTGCGTCCTGACGCCATTGGCTTGCACCTGCTTCTCGAAGGCGTCCAGATGCCCGAGCAGCTCGTCGCGCAGGCCCGGGAACTGGTCCCAATAGGTATGGTGACCCACACCGAAGACGCCGACATCCGCCGCCCTGGGTCTGCGCCGCTCTACCAACATCTCGCCTTCCTTTCGTGGCAGTTCTTTGTGCCGTGCTCACCGGCAACAGTATTAGCATGCGCCGAGCAAAGTCAAAGGGACCTCCGCCGCGCGCAGATGCGACCGCAGGCAGCTTGGAACTCCCAACAAGACGACGTTCCCCGCAGAGGACGCGGAGAGCGCAGAGGAAATGGAGGTGTATGATCTTTCGGGCCTTCTCGGTGGGCCTTCTATCCTGCGGAGCGCCTACTCCGCCGAAGGGGCTTCGGCTACGAAGGCTGGAAGCAGTTCGCTACGAAACACGAGCTGGGTGCTCAGCGGTGGGTTTTGTCAGATTAGACGCCCCAAGAAACAGCACCCAGAATGGTCGGTGCGGCGAGTCGTTGAAAGAAGTGGGACCGTGTGGGTGCCACGCCCAAGCGAAGCTTGAGGGTGCCTTAGATGTGGCTGGACCGCACGGCCAAACGAGTATGACCGTGGCGCCCAGGCCCCGTCTGGCGGTCCTCTGGAGCCCCCTTTGCTGTCTTGACGCGTGATCTTCCCCGATGGCGGGACGTTTCACACTGGTGGCTTTCTGTATAATTCCGAAGTGTGCCGCCTCCCTTTCCCGTAATTCCGAGTCTCGCACAGGCGGGGCGAGGCTTGTGCGCCATCCTGGCTGCGCGCTCCTGGGAATGACAACGCATGCGCGCCTTGCGTGGAGCGGCGCGGCCTCAGAAGCCGCG
>JAUVVP010000071.1 GCA_030604585.1 Planctomycetota bacterium
CGCGCGTCTTCCGCGAGGTCTGCGCCCTGGGCGCCGAACTCGACGGCCTGGAGGACCACATCCTCGGCGCCGCGGCCCAGGCCCAGGTCGCCCTGATCTTCGACTGGGAGAGCTGGTGGACCCTTCAGAACACCTCCGGCCCCTGCCGGGACAAGAAGTACTGCGAGACGGTCTTTAAGTATTACCGGGCCCTGTGGCGGCGCAACGTCCCGGTCGCCGTCGTCGGCACGGATGCGGACCTGTCGGGCTACGGCGTGGTCATCGCTCCGATGCTCTACATGGTCGGGGGGGACTGGGCCGAGCGGGTGGAGGAGTTCGTGCGCTCGGGCGGCCGCTTCGTCACCACGTGCCTGAGCGGCTGGGTGGACCAGACCGACCTGGCGTATGGTGGCTACCCCGGCCCCCTGCGCACCGTCACCGGCGTCTGGGTGGAGGAGATCGACGCCCTCTACAATGACCAGCAGAATCGCATCATCATGAAGCAGCCGTTCGGGCCCTGCCGCGGGGAGTACGCCTGCGGGCGGCTCTGCGATCTGATGCACGCCGAGGCGGCGACGGTGCTGGCCACCTACGGCGAGGAGTTCTACGCCGGATGGCCGGCGGTCACCGAGAATCAGTTGGGCGAGGGCTACGCCTACTACATCGGCACCGACCCCGAGCCCGACTTCCTGCTGCACCTCTTCCGGACCATCTGCGCGGACAGCGGGATAACGCCCGTGCTGGAGGGGTCTGACGGCGTCGAGGTGCGGCGCAGGTCCCACAAGGACCGCAGCTTCCTCTTCGTGCTCAACCACCACGAAGAGGTGTCACGAGTGGCCCTGCCCGAGGGCCGCTACCGCGACATGCTGAGCGGGCAGGAACTCAGCGGCGAGATACCCCTGCGCGGGCTGGACGTGCGCATCATCGAGGAGCTTTGACGGCTCCGAGGGGAGAAGGCGCATCGGGCCTGACGCTGCCTTGTGATGCTCACTGAGGAAAGGACCATCGCATGAGAAGGGCGCTGATAACGGGCGGGGCCGGCTTCATCGGCTCCCACCTGGTCGAGAGCCTGATCGCCGAGGGCCTTGAAGTCTACGTGCTGGACGACCTTTCCACCGGCGCGGTGCGCAACCTGGACGAGGTCCGCTCCGACCCCAGGCTTCACCTGCACCTGGACGACATCGACAATGGGCCCCTGCTGACCGAGCTGGTGGACCGGGCCGACGTCGTCTTCCATCTGGCCGCGGCGGTGGGCGTCAAGCTTATCGTCGAGGACCCCGTCCGCACCATAGAGACCAACATCCACGGCACGGAGATGATCCTGAGCCGCTGCGCCAGGAAAAGGAAGAAGATCCTGCTGGCCTCGACCAGCGAGGTCTACGGCAAGGGCCAGGACTCCTCCTTCAGCGAGGAGGACGACCTGGTCTTCGGCGCCACCACTAAGTCGCGCTGGAGTTACGGCTGCTCGAAGGCCATAGACGAATTCCTGGGGCTGGCTTACTGGAACGAGCACGGACTGCCGGTGGTCATCGCGCGGTTCTTCAACACGGTCGGACCGCGGCAGGTGGGCCAGTACGGCATGGTCGTGCCCCGTTTCGTCCAGCAGGCCCTCGACGGGGGGCCCATCACGGTCTACGGCGACGGCGAACAGGTCCGCTGCTTCGCCCACGTCAGCGACATCGTCTGGGCCATGCGTTCCCTGATGAACTGCGGGGAGGCCGTGGGGCAGATATTCAACGTCGGCAGCGACCAACCCGTCACCATCAACCAACTGGCCGAGAAGGTGCGGGAGCTGGTCAACCCCGACGTCGAGGTCGTCCACATCCCCTATGCCGAGGCCTACGCCGAGGGCTTCGAAGACATCCGCTACCGGGTGCCCGACGTCGGCAAGCTGAGACGGGTCATCGGCTTCGAGCCGAAATACGACCTGGAGCATATCCTGGCCGACGTGCGCGACTACCTTGCGACCGAAAGCGGCCTGGCGGGCGCTTTCGACTGAGGGGCCGCCGCCATATGGAAGTCTACGCAAATGAAACATGCCGCACGCCCGACTTGGCGGAATCTGCTACGCCGTCAGCGCTGCGTGAAGCCCCGTAGGGGTCAGTGAGAATAGCCCAGCGATTCGTACCTGTTTGGCCTGTGCTTGTATAGAGGTCCCTGTGGGGCTTGACTTTGCCGTGGCGTTCGGGGCTTCAGCCCCAGGTAAGGTGTTCAACCCCGCGGCTCGCCCTGACGGGGCGGGGCGATGAGACGGCGTCGCAAGGCAGTTGGCGGCGGAGCCGCCGGGGCGTAAAGCCTGGGGCTTCAGCCCCAGGTAAGGTGTTCAGCCCCCCAGCCCGCCCTGACGGGGCGGGGGCATGTGTGGTCTTCGTTTCCCAGGCTTTATGCCGGCGCCCCTTCAGGGCGCGTTGTTGGGTGCGGTGTTGTCCTGGGGCTTCATCGCTGGGCTACTATCAGGTGTCCCTTCGGGACCGCCCTATTGTGGACATCTTTCAGAACGCCGGTCCTGTATTCGGCCCCCGCACCGGCACGTGACGGCGCCGCCCCATCGTGCGGCGGTGGGCGCCGCCCCATCGTGCGGCGGTGGGTCAGGGAATCCGCACCCAATCGCCCGGCTCCACGTCGTGCTGGCGAAACCAGCCCTGCTCCACCTCGAGCACGTAGGGGACGGGCACCGTCGAGGTCACGGCGTGGCGGTCTCCCGGGTTCAGCCTCTCGATGTTCACGATGGTGCCGTCGGAGCGGATGAAGGCTATCGAGATCGGGAAGGATACCGTCATCATCACGAACGTCGGCCGCAGCGGGCGCGGGAAGTAGAACAGCATGCCCTCGCCGGGCTCCAGCCCGCCCCGGCCCTGAAGGCCCCAGGCCCTCCTGGCCGGCGTATCCGCCAGCTCGGCGGCCACCGGATGGCCGTCAACCTTCAAGTCCACCATCCTGAACTCGCGCAGCCGCAACCAGACGTGCTCGGTCGCACCGTCGCGATGGAGACACGGTAGTTCCAGAGGATAGTCTCCCGCCATAGAGAGCCGGGCAGCCTCCCGGCCTCCCCACCGCACGACCACCGTCCAGGGAGGCTCATCCTTGGCCACCGGCTCAGCGGGGAACCCCAATGCCTCGACCAGCAGGGCGGGCTCGCCTGCTTGCGTCCGCAGCAGGCGCCCCCGGATGGTCAGCTCGTCCCCGGGCAGTGCGGCCCGGATGAACTCCGCCGGCTTCCGCCTGTGGGCCGGCACCAGGCAGTTCGCTCCGCCCGCCGTGGTGAAAGCGCATGCGATCGGCACTTGCCGCCCGTCCGGCAAGCTGAGCACCGGCAGTTGAGTTCCGCCGGCCGGCCGGACCTCCGCCAGCCTGTCGGTAAGGCGGACCCTGGCTTCTGAGCCGGCCAGCGCCAGTTGACGCGCCTCGGCAGCCGTGCAGTCGCGGTAGTCCCCGCTCTCCTGTCGGCCCTCCTCCTGGCGCGTGACCTCAACGGTCAGCCGCGCCGTTGCGCCCTCCACGTAGCTACAGGGGAACTCCAGCTCATGGCTGCCCGCCTCGCCGATCCGTCGGACCTGCTGCGTGCCTTGCCAGAGGACCGTCAGGTCGCGCGCCAACCGCGACCGCGGCCCGTGCGGCGCGATCACGCTGCCCGAGGAGAGCAGGACCGCCAAGGCGAGCCCGCCCGTTATGGCAATGATGGACCTCATGATGGCTCCCCACCGACAGACCGAGAGAGCAGCACCAATCCCGTGCCGAACAGGATAACTGAAGAAGGCGAACGCCGCCAGCCGATGTATGTAGCTCAGGCTCTCCAGCCTGAGAAAGCCGCCGGAGGCGGCTTCAGCAGATTTGTCTGCCTCGGGCAGACTGGAGAGTCTGCTCTACATGGGGGAAAGGGGGCAGCGGGTCAGTACTGCCCCGTCCTGAGGGGATACTGTTTCTCCACGTCGAACCCGCGCCGCAGCAGCTCCGTCCGCATCGTCTGAAGGGCTTCCCGGTAGTCGGCATCAGCGCTCACGTTGCATAGCTCGTGCGGGTCCCCCTTCAGGTCGAACAGCATCTGCCGGCCCGAGTTGCACGCGCAGTACTTGAAGTCGTGGGTCCTGACGGTCTTCCACGACGCGCCGAACGGCCTGCGGTACTCGATGTAGGCGGAACGCCTCTCTGCATAGTCGCCGCCTTCAAGAAGGCGACGGAACGAATGCCCCTGGAAAAAAGGCGGCGCCTGCACGCCGCAGTAGTCGAGGACGGTCGGGGCGACGTCCACGGCCTCGATCAGTTCGGGCCGAACCATCCCTGCCCGAATCCGCCCAGGATAGGAGACAATGAGGGGAACGTGGGTGCAACTATCCAGCCCGGGCGGCCCCTTCCCGACGGTGCCGTGGTCGCCCAGGTGCTCCCCGTGGTCCGAGGTGAAGATCACAACCGTGTCGTCGCGGACGCCGGCCTCATCAAGCGCGGCCAGTATCTTCCCCACCTGGTCATCCACGTGGCTGATGAGGGCGTAGTAGTAGGCCTTGACCTTGCGCCATTCGTCGTCCGAGAGCCCGAACCGGTCCTCGCCTTCGTTCATGAGCGGCAGGGGCAGGCGCGACGGGTCGTACATGTCCACGAAGCGCGCCGGCGGGTTAAGCGGCGCGTGGGGCGCGTAGAAGCCGGCTATGGCAAAGAAGGGCTCGTCCTTGTGCCGGCCGATGTAGCGGACGGTCTCCTCGGCCACGAAGGCGCTGTGCGTCAGTTCCTCCGGCCCTTCGAAGAGGTAGGGCTCGTGCATGTCGCGGGCCTTCTCGATGGGTTCGCCCGTCCATGCAGGCGGCGTGCCGCAGCGGCAGTTCTCCACCCGCGAGGGGTCCTTCCGCTCAACCCACTTGATGTAGGCGTCGTCGTAGCAGCCCGGCTCGTCCGACAGGATGAGGGTGTCGAACCCATAGCTCGGATGCGGCTCGCGGTGGTCCCGGTTGGCGTGATTCCTGAAGTGGAGCTTGCCGAGGTTGCCCGTGTGGTAGCCGTAGGGCTTGAGGATCGTGTGGAGGGTCGGCACGTCCTGGCGCATCTCGATGCCGTTGCAGACGGACCCGATGGCCGAAGGGTACTGCCCGCTCAGCAGGCTGTGGCGGCTGGGCATGCAGACCGGGTTGTTGCAGAAGGCGTTCTGGAACAGGACGCCGCCGGCGGCCAGGGCGTCCAGGTTCGGCGTGAGAATGTGTTCGTTCCCGGCGCAGTGGATGGTGTCCCAGCGCTGCTGGTCCGTATAGAGCAGAAGCACGTTCGGTCGCTTCATCTTTCGGTGCCTCCTGATGCGTGGGTTGGCGCCGGGCCGCGGTGTTCGGACCCGAGCGCCACTGTCTTCCTTGCAGCGCGGTGCCCGTGGGGTACACTGTGGGTTGCCGGGCACCGGCGCCGGTAACACTAAACCGAATCGGGCCGGCGAAGCAATGGCAAGTGCTTTGGCCCGGCCGATTACGACTCTGGTAACGATGTTCTGGGACGGCGATGGCGGCACAGACTCCCAGGCAGGTCCGTGTCGGCACATCGGGCTGGAGCTACAGACACTGGCGGGGCATCTTCTACCCCGACAGACTCCCCCAGCGGCGGTGGCTCGCCCATTACATGGAGCACTTCGACACGGTCGAGGTCAACAGCACCTTCTACCACCTGCCGCGCGAGTCGACCATGGACTCCTGGCGCGAGCAGGCGCCCGACGGGTTCCTCTACGCGCTGAAGGCCAGCCGCTTCATCACGCACGCCAAGCTGCTGAGCGGGGCAAGGGAGGCGCTGCGCGAATTCGTTCGCCTGGCCCGCATGCTGCAGCACCACCTCGGCCCGATCCTCTACCAACTGCCCCCGCGGTTCAAGCGCGACCTGCGCACGCTCGAGGCGTTCCTGAAGTTGCTGCCGCAGGACCTGGTCAGCGTCTTCGAGTTCCGCGACGAGAGCTGGTACGGCGAGGATGTCTTCGAGCTACTGGAAGAGCATGGCGCCTGCTTCTGCGCGCACGACATGCCCGGCATCCCGACTCCGCGCCGGGGCACGGGGCCGGTTGCTTACGTCCGCTTCCACGGGCCGGGCCGGCGCTACACGGGCGCCTATCCCGAGGAGCTTCTGGCCGAGTGGGCCGAGTGGATGGCCGGCCAGCGGCAGGCAGGACGGAGCGTGCACGCCTATTTCAACAACGACATCGGCGGCCACGCCGTCCACGACGCCCGGGCCCTGTGCGGCCTTGTCGAGTGGCTGAAGCGGTGAGGTCACCAGGACACCACAACGACACGACGAGCAAGCAAGACCGGGACTGGCATCGGTTTTCCGGAGGAAACACCGTGCCTGTCCCAGCGTTCTGCGTCGGGCGACCACAAGCAGGAACCACCACGATGACGGCGACAGACAGGAGCCGCGGAACGTCTCTGACACATTGCGGCGTCGGGGTGGGCCCTCCGCCATCGGGAGTGCCGGGGATCAGGCGGACAGGTAGCCGGCCTTCTGAAGGATATCCCTGACCGACAGGCTCGCCGGCGAGTCCTCGGGCAGCTCCAGCAGCGACCTGCCCTCCCAGTCGAACCGCTCGACGTCCTCATCGGGTTCGATGCGGCCCAGGTACTTCGCCCCGTCCAGCTCGCCGAGCTTCTCCTCGGCCGGCTCGGAGAAGCGGTGATTGCCGACCAGGTAGAGGTTCCTGTAGGTGACGCCGATGGTCTCGGCGATCTCGCTCAGGCGCCGGGCGTTGCGCAGCGCCTTGGCGGAGGGATCAATGAGCACGAAGACGTCGTCCACCTCGCGGACGATGCGTCGGTTGACGTGCTCCAGCCCGGCCGGCGAGTCCACCACGGCGTAGGCATAGTCCCGCGCCAGCGAGGGCAGCACGCTCTGGAGGATGTTGTTGGCAGCGCAGTAGCAGCCCCGCGTCCACTTCACCCCGAGCGTTATCATGTCGAAGCGCGGCGACTCGTAGAGGCAGGAGAGGTTGAGCAGATATTCGATCTTCTCGGCCAGGGGCATCGAGCCGAGCTCCTTGTAGCCGTCGGGCTTCTGCAGCTTGTAGAGCACGTCCGAGATGGTGTTGACGTCCTCTGCGGCCAGGTCAACGCCCAGCAGCTGGGCCAGGCTCTGGTCGGGGTCGGCGTCTATCAGGAGCGGCGGGGACTTCAGGTGGCGCACCGCCAGCGCCGCGAAGGTGCTCTTCCCGACGCCGCCGCGCCCCGTGGAAACGATCGTTTTGGCCATTGTGCTGTCCGTTTGCTGATGGATAGGGTTGGCGCAGGACCCGAACCATCCATTCTACCCGTCGCGCTCTCGGCGGCCAAGTGCGCGGCGGCACCCGCCTGGGGGTGGTCACTTCAGGAACGGCGGAGCCTTCAGCGGTCGCCGAGCTACGGGCAGCCGGCCAGGCGGTCCTCGACGCCGGCGCGGCGGGAGGCCCCGCGGACGCGTTCGCCCTCCCCGATGTCATCCTGAGGCGCGTTAGCTGTGGCGCCGAAGGATCTATTCGTTCGCTGACGCGGAGCATTATGCGCACAGACAGGTCCCTCGTCCCGCCCTCGCGGGACTCGGGATGACTGTCGGTGGGGACGCGTGGTATCAGCCCGGGCAGCCGGCCAGGCGGTCCTCGACGCCGGCGCGGCGGGCGGCTTTCCTGACGCGCTCGCC
>JAUVVP010000393.1 GCA_030604585.1 Planctomycetota bacterium
CCTGACATAGTTGCGCCGCAGCAGCGTGGAGATGGTCGGGGCATACGTGCTGGGGCGGCCGATGCCCTGTTTTTCGAGTTCCCTGACCAGCGAAGCCTCGCTGTAGCGCGGCGGCGGCTGGGTGAAGTGCTGCGAGGGCACAAGTTCCTTCAGGTCCAGCTCCTCGCCCTCGCGCAGTTCAGGCAGCACCTGGTCCTTGGACTCCTCCTGCCCCTTCAGGACGCGCGTATACCCGTCGAAGACCATCCGCCGCCCCCTGGCCAGGAACGTGCAGTGCCCGGCTTTGATCTCGACGTTCGTGACGTCGTAGCGGGCGGGCTTCATCTGGCTCGCCACGAACCGCCGCCATATCAGGTCGTAGAGCTTGTACTGCCTGTCGGAGAGGTACCGGCGCACCTCTTCGGGGCTCCTTGCCACGTCGGTGGGCCGGATGGCCTCGTGGGCGGCCTGAGCGCCCTTGGGGCTCTTGAAGACGTTGGGCCCGGCCGGCAGGTAGGCGTCGCCGTGCTGCTCGCCGATGAAGGCGCGGCAGGCATCGAGCGCCTGTTGGGCCACGCGGGTCGAGTCGGTGCGCATGTAGGTGATAAGGCCGGCAGTCTCGGTGCCGATGTCCACGCCCTCGTAGAGCTGCTGGGCCAGCCGCATCGTCTGCGCCGTGGTGAAACGCAGCCGGCTGTGGCCGGCCTGCTGCATGGTGCTCGTGATAAACGGCGGGGGCGCCTTCGAGCTGGTCGTCCGCTTCTCGACCGAGGCGACGCGGTAGGTCTCGCCCTCGAGTTGCTCGACCAGTTCGCTTGCACGCGCCTCGTTGGGGATGTGCGCGTCTTCGTCCCGCAGCTTCTTCAGCTCGGCCTCGAACGTCTCGTCCTCGGCGCACCGGGACAGCAGCGCCTTTATCTCCCAGTATTCCTCCTGCACGAAGGCGTCGCGTGCCCGCTCGCGTTCCACTATCAGGCGCAGCGCCACGCTCTGCACGCGCCCCGCGCTCAGACCACGCACCACCTTGCTGCTTATCAGGGGGCTAAGCTCGTAGCCGACGATGCGGTCCATGATCCGGCGGGCCTGCTGGGCGTTGACCAGGTTCAGGTCGATCTCGCGGGGGTGCTGGAACGCCTCGCGGACGGCGCTGCGGGTGATCTCGTTGAACGTCACCCGCTTCACTTTGTCCTCCGGCAGGTCCAGTGCGTACTTCAGGTGCCAGGCGATGGCCTCCCCTTCGCGGTCCGGGTCGGGCGCCAGGTAGACCTCGCCGGCCTTTGCGGTCGCCTTGCGCAGTTGGCCGACTATCTTGCGGCTGCCCGGCATGATCCGATACGTCGGCTCGAAGCCCTTCTCTACCTCAACGCCGAACTCGTCCTCGGGCAGGTCGCGCACGTGCCCGCGCGAGGCCCTCACCTCGAAGCCCTTGCCCAGGTAGCGGGCTATCGTCTTCGCCTTCGCGTTGGATTCGACAATGACCACCTTGTCCGCCATGCGTGCAGGCTCCAGGTTGTCGCCGTGCTGCCGACTGAGCGATTGTAGGGGCGCGGCTCGGCCCCTGTCAAATCAGTGCCCACCTCACGTCGCAGCGGGTGCCAGGCCCAGACTCGTTTGGGTGTGCACAGAACCGGCCGCCCGGTCCCAGGCACCCCCAAGCGGAGCTTGAGGGTGGCACCCGCCCGTAAAGGGGGACGCCAGGGCCTCATGCAGAGGCTTTTGACGCAATCACTCCCCGGCCGTAGACTGGAGGCCGTTCCCTAAGACCGAGGTGGGTGATTGGATTCGGAGGGCGTGGGCAAACCGCTGTCTGTAGCCTTTACGGCCGACATTGACCCGGATGCCAACCGGGCCCGGGCGGGGCGTGTGGACGCGGTCAGCGCGGGGGCGCGCGAGGCCGGGTTCGATGCGTGTTTCCGGGGGCTGCGCCTGCTCCTTGACCTGCTGGAGGAGAACTCGCTGCCGGCCACGCTCTTCTGGGAGGGGCGGACCCTCGAGCAACTGGCGCGCCGGCAGGCCGACCTGCTGGCGCGCGTGCGGCAGAGCGAGTCGCTGGAACACGGCTGCCACGGCTACCGACACGAGGACTTCGCCGGCCAGGTGAGCGGGATTCCCCTTGGCCGAGCCCGGACCCGCGCCGTCCTGGCACGGGCCGGCGAGGTGCTGGGCTCGGCCCTCGGCGCTGCCCCCGTTGGCTTTCGCGCGCCTTACTGCCGCCTGACGCCGGAGCTGACCGGCGCCCTGGTCGAGGAAGGCTACGCCTACGATGCCAGCGTCGCGCGGGAGCCGTCGGCCGCGTGGGGCCTGCGGCCGTACAGGTTGGAGGGCGCACCGGCGCTGTGGGAGCTGGCCCTCTGCCGGTCGAAGGACCGGCAAGGGAAGGCCATATCGGGCTACCTCTGGCAGCTTTTCGAGGGGAGGCGCCCCGTCGAAGACTACGTTGAGCTGGTCGGCTCCCTTCGGCAGGAGTGCGCCGGCGGGCTGCTTCAGGTTGCACTCCATCCGTGGCACCTGGTCGTCTCGGAAGACGGCCGGCCGGCGGCGTCCGACGGGACCGCCAACCCGGCTGACCGGCTGAGGCAGTTCGTGGAGCGGGTTCTGGGCATTGATGGCCTGGCCTTCACGACCGCCGGCGCCTACCTGCAGGAGGCCTGCCGGCCCGAGGGTCAATGAGGGCCGGGCGGCAGCGGCGGGTTCCGCTGGGGGGGGACGCCGGCCGCTCAGCCCGTTCTGAGGCATTGCGGTTGCTTTGCTCTGCCCGGCGTTGACATGCACTGGACAAGCACTTATAATGGCAGTATTGAGATTGACGGCCTACCAGTTGAGCGGGTTGCGCGATGAATAAGGATGCCGGCGAACTGGCCAGGAAGTTGGCCAAGACCCAGGCGCGGCTGCGCAAAGATCTCTTCGACGAACTACAGGCCCACCGCGAAGAGCTGGATTCCATCTTCGATCCCTACTCCTACTCGCCCCTGGTGCACGAGCTGCGCGAGAAGTACCTGACGCGCCTCTACCTGATACAGGGGCTCATCCAGCAGCTCGCCTACTTCAGCCAGGGACGCCACAAGCACACCACCCGGGTGCTCAGCGTCGGCGCCAAGAGCCAGGAGACGCTCGTCAACCTGGTCAACCGCAAGCTGGTCAAGCTCAACGGCGCAAAGGTGCTGGACGTGAAGTTCATCCCGGGCAACGGCACCGAGAACTGGTCGGCGCTGATCACCTACGAAGCCAACCCCTTCATGGAAGAAGCCGACGAGACGGCCGCCTGGATGTAGGCGCCTGCCCCCCTTCCCG
>JAUVVP010000312.1 GCA_030604585.1 Planctomycetota bacterium
GGTCACGTCAATGTTCTTCAGGTTGTGTTGGCGGGCGCCCCTGAGTGTCAGGACGCGGCCCTTGCCGACCTGGCGCAGCCGTTCCGGCATGGGGACCTCGTCCTTGCCGGTCAGGTAACGGGCGGTGAGGCTCCCTTTGGCCTTGGGCAGACCTTCCAGCGGCCCGTTATAGACCACGCGCCCGCCGTCGCGCCCGGCGCCGGGGCCCAGGTCCAGCACCCAGTCGGCGCGGCGGATGGTTGCCTCGTCATGCTCCACTATGAGGACCGTATTGCCGGCGTCGCGCAGCTTCTCCAGGGAATCCAGCAGCCGGGCATTGTCGCGATAGTGGAGCCCGATGGAGGGTTCGTCCAGGACGTAGCAGACCCCCGTCAGGCCGCTGCCGATCTGCGTGGCCAGCCGGATGCGCTGAAACTCGCCGCGGCTGAGCGTGTTGGACCGCCGGTCGCAGGTCAGGTAGTGCAGCCCCACGTCGAGCATGAAGCGCAGGCGCTGCTTGACCTCCTTGACGATCGGCGCGGCGATCTTCGCCCGGGCGCCCTCGAAGGAGAGGCCGTTGAAGAACTCCAGGCAGTCGCGGATGCTCAGGCGGGTCAGCTCCCAGGCGTTCAACCCTCCGACGGTGAAGGCCAGGGCCTCCGGCCGCAGCCTCGCCCCCTGGCACACCGCGCAGGTCACCTGGCTGATGTACTGGCTGTACTTCAGGGCTCCCAGGCCGGGATTGTCCTCCATCAGCGCCTGGAGCGACGGGATGACGGCGTTGCGCTGGGGGATGCCGGTCTTCTCCTCCAGGCGCTCGCCGTAAAGGAGCAGGCGCCGCTTGGCCTTGGCTATCCTGTGGAAGGGCTTCCTGCGCTCGATCTTCAGGGCGGCGGTCAACTCGTCGAGCATCCTGGCAAGGCGCCGCCCGGTCCGCCCGCCGGACCGGTGCCAGGGGAGGATTGCCCCTTCGGCGATGCTGAGCGACTTGTCCGGCACGATCAGGTCCTCGTCGAAGGTGTCCACCGTGCCGAGCCCCTTGCACGCCTCGCACCGCCCGTAGGAGCTGTTGAAGGAGAAGGTGTTGGGGTTGGGTTCTTCGAAGCTGCGTCCGCAGGCGGGGCAGGCGAGCAGTTGGCTGAAGAACGCCTCTTCCCCGTTCTCCAGCAGGGCGATGCACGTGCCGGAGGCGGCCTCCAGCGCCGTGCGCACGCTGTCGGTCAGGCGGGACCGGGCGGACCTCTTCAGCGCCAGCCTGTCCACCACCACCTCGATGTCATGGGTCTGGTAACGCGACACGCGGTCCACTTCGTCCAGGTCGCGGATGGCACCGTCTATGCGCACCTTGACGTAGCCTTCGGAGCGGGCCCGTTCGAACAGTTCCCGGTAGTGCCCCTTGCGGCCCCGGACCAGGGGGGCCAGCAGTGTGATCCGCGTGCCGGAGGGCAGGTCGCCGATGGCCCCCACGATCTGCTCCAGCGTCTGGTGGCGGATGGCCGTGCCGCAGTCCGGGCAGTGGGGTATGCCCACCCGGGCGTAGAGGAGGCGGAAGAAGTCGTAGATCTCCGTCGTGGTCGCCACGGTGGAGCGGGGGCTGGCGCCCGCCATCTCCTGTTGGATGGCGATGGTCGGGGGCAGGCCGAGGATCAGGTCGCAGTCGGGCCGGGGCATCCGCTCGAGGAACTGCCGCGCGTAGGAGGACAGGCTCTCGATGTAGCGACGCTGCCCCTCCGCGTAGAGCGTGTCAAAGGCGAGGGACGACTTGCCGCTGCCGCTCACGCCCGTGATGACGACCAGCGCGTCGCGCGGCAGCTTCAGGTCTATGCCCTTCAGGTTGTGCGTGCGGGCGTGCAGGACGCGGATATAGCCGTCCTGCTCGGGCGTGAAGCCCAGCTCGCCCGGCAGGCCGCCCGCAACGGTGCGGTCCGTTTCAGTCGCCATGGTTGACGGTTCTCGTGCGTTCCTCGGCGCGCCTCTTGCCGCGAACGAGGAACTTCACCGGGATGGCGTTATAGCCGAATGACTTGCGCAATCGGTTGGCCAGGTACCTTCTGTAGTTCTCGGTTATGAGGCGCGGCTCGTTGGCAAAGAGCACGATGGTGGGCGGCTTGACGGCGACCTGCGTCGCGTAGTAAATCCTGCCGAAGCGACTCGGCGTGGAGGGCGGATGGCGGCGCGCCGTGGCGTCCGCCATGGCCTGATTCAGGTCGCTGGTGGGCACGCGGATGAAGCTCTGCTGGTGAAGCACCTGGGCCAGTTCGATCAGTTGCAGGACGCTCTCGCCCGTGGCTGCGCTGATGCACACAATGGGCGCGAAGGCAACGCCCGGCAGCCTGTCGCGGAGGTAGCGGTGGAAATCCTCATGGGCGACCTCCGGCGCCAGGTCCATCTTGTTCACGGCAAGCACGCACGGCTTGTAAGCGGAGATGATGAAGTCGGCCAACTGCTTGTCGAGCCGGCCGGCTTCCATCGGGGCCTCCATCATGTGCACGACCACGTCGGCGCGGCGGATCGAGGACTGCGAGCGCGCCACGCTGTAGAAGTCAATGGAGTCCTTGATCTGTTTGCGCCGACGCAGCCCGGCCGTGTCAATGGCGATGAACTCCAGGCCCTCTATGCGGAAGCGCACGTCCACGGAGTCGCGCGTGGTGCCCGGCACCTCGCTGACCAGCACGCGGGGTTCCTTCGCCAGGTAGTTGATCAGCGTGCTCTTGCCCACGTTGCGCCGGCCGACCAGGGCGATCTTCATCGGCTCGCTCTCAGCCCGTGGTTCGCCCGCTAAGGCAGCGGCCTCGGGCAGGGCCTCGGCCAACTTCTCTATCAGCTCCCCGATGCCACGCCGGTGGGCCGCCGAGGTCATGTGTATCTCAGCGAACCCGAGGGCGTAGAAATCGGCGGCCGCCGCCTCGTCGCGCGGCCGGTCGCACTTGTTGGCCACCAGGATCACTTCCTTGCCGGCATCCCTCAGTTGCCGGGTAATGGACTCGTCCAGCGGCTGGAGGCCGTCCATCGCATCCACCACCAGCAGCACCAGATCGGCCTGCTCGATGGCGATCAGTATCTGCATCTGGATGTGGTCGGCCAGCTCGTCGGAGTCGTGCAGGCCCATGCCGCCGGTGTCCACCAGCTCGAAGGCGAGCCCGTCGCGTTCGACAACGCGGCTGATGCGGTCGCGCGTGACGCCGGGCGTCGGCTCGACGATGGCCACACGGCTGCCGCAGATGGCGTTGAAGAGCGAAGATTTGCCGACGTTGGGCCGGCCCACGATGACCACGACGGGAACGTCCATCGCGCTGTCCTGGCACAGGGAAAGGGGCGCATGCGGGACGGGGCCTTCAGGCCCCGCTCAAACCCCCCATTATAGCAGGCCGGGCAAACGCGCGGGACCGAAAAGCACGACACGGAGGACGAACCACTGCAACAACATAAGAGCTCAACAGGGATGGACAGGATGCACAGGATAACGAGCAAAGTTGCCGCTGCCGTCAATCCTGCCCATCCTGTACATCCTGTTAGCCCGTTGTGCTGTCGCCGTGCGCCGTTCTCCGTGTTCTCAGTGTCTCCGTGTAGGGATCCGCCTTCAGTCCTCGATCTCGTAGAACTCCCTGAGTTCCGCATCGCGCTCCGGCGTCAGCTCGTCGCCGAAGGCAACCACCACGGCGTCGTAGCTCTGGCGCAGGGACGTCCGGGCGCCGCCGAGTGGATCCTGAAGGTCTTCCTCGCTCACCCACATGACCGCCATGTCCACGTAGAGGACGTTCCGGCCGCCGGGATGGACCCCCTTGCGGCTGTAGCAGATGATGGTCGAGGCCGGCACTTCGGTGGGTATTCGGCCCACGTACTCATAGCTGTACCTCAGCCCGAGATCGCCGCGCTGTACCGGCGCCGTGTCCGCCGGGTCGGCGAAGATCTCTTCGGCGTCGACGTACCAGTCGTACAGGTCTTCGAGGGATTGGGGGTATTCGTCATTGTCGTTAAGGTACATGGCGATGCCGA
>JAUVVP010000391.1 GCA_030604585.1 Planctomycetota bacterium
CACGACGCAACTGACGCGCTCGCCGGCAAGCGCGGCGACTTCGCACAGATTGTAGGCCCCGCACGTGACCGCCCAGGCGGGACGGGTCAGCGTGATCGGCCACATGTCCTCGACGTAGTGGTCCTCGAACAGAACGATGTTGCCTGTCATGGTCCCTTCCATCCCCCCCAATAATGCTCTTTGCCGGGCTCCGGGGCAGGGCCAGGTCACCACCGCGCAGCACGGGCACCGCCGGGCCGGCAAGCGCGCCCATTATAACAGCTTACGCTCGGCCCGTAGTTATCTTCAGGCGAGCAACACCCCCATCCCGGCCGAGGGCGGCGGCGGAAGGCCACCTTCTGGGGCGGGGCCGGTTATCGTTGTGCGTTCCCGCGGAGGAGCCCCGCCTGCTGTCGCTGGTGGAAAGCGCGCTCGGTTAACCGTTAATGGACAGAACGGAAAGCGGCGGCAGACGAGCAACCATGGACCGTCAACGGTTGAATACAGAACCGGCATTCTGAAAGACGTCCGCCGTAGGGCGGTCCCGAAGGGACACCTGATAATAGCCCAGCGATTCATCGCTGGGATAAGGGTGCCCCCACACCCATTCCGTCCCGTACGGACGGTTGATAATAGCCCAGCGATTCATCGCTGGGATAAGGGTACCGACACACCCATTCCGTCCCGTAGGGACGGTTGGACGTCAACCCGCGGACATCGTCATCGTACGTTCGTCAGGCCCGCCTCCAGCCTGTTTCAATAGTCCCTACGGGACTCTAACAGGGGCGCGTCCGCCCGATTCCCAGCGGTGAATCGCTGGGCTATTCTCGCCGGCCCCTACGGGGCTTCACGCAGCGCTGACGCCGTGGCAGATTCCGCCAAGTCAGGCGTCCGCCATGTTTCATTTGCGTAGGCTTCCATATAATGGCGTCCAATGGATGAGCGCGAGCCGCCGGCGTGGAGGCCGGCATGGCGACTCAAGAGGAAGTTGGTGCCCGCGGGGCATTCAAGCGCCGGATGAACGCGGCAAGCAAGGACATCGAATACCGCCACGGCGCGGAGCATCTCATGGACGCCATGCCCGAAGCGGGATTCGCTGAAGCTGGCCTCGTCTGGCGGATGTTCGCCGGGACGATACTCGTGGGCTTCAGCGGACGTAGTGAGGGATAGCATGCACTTGGAAGACACCCCCGCACGGAGCATGCAAGTCGCTCCTGCCAAGCGCAGGCTGAGCGCGTGGGGACTGCTCACGGCGGCTTCGACCGTTGCGGGCACGGCCACGGCAGCGGGGTTCCTCGCGCGGCTGTGCTGGGCGTTCGAGCTGGCCGTGCATTTCCGGGTGCAGTACGCGGCCTTCCTCGCGCTGGCGGCGCTGGCCTTCCTGATCGGCAAGAGGCGCAAGTCGGCACTTGCGGCGGGCGCGTTCGCGCTGGTCAACCTGATCGTGGTCCTGCCGATCTACGCCGGTCCCCCGTCCGTGCCGGGCGGGGGCGGCGGTGCCCGAGTGCTCCTTGCCAACATCAACACGGCCAACCGCGCCCATGAGAAGGTGCTGAGCCTCATCCGCTCGGCCAACCCGGACATCATGATCCTCCTGGAGGTCAACCGGGCCTGGGTGAGTGAGCTGCGCGCGCTCGAAGCCGACTATCCGTACGCCCTGAGGTCTCCCCGGGAAGACAACTTCGGCATCGCCCTCTTTAGCAGGCTGCCGTTTACCGATGGCCGCGTGGCACATCTGGGAAGGCCCGCGCTGCCCTCCATCATCGCGCGGTTCGAGGTCGGTGGGCGGCCGCTGACCCTGATCGGCACTCACGCGCTTCCGCCGCTGGGCAGCAGGTATTCGCGCGCTCGGAATCAGCACCTTGAAGCGCTGGCTGACCTTGCTGCGCTTCAGGAGGACCCCGTCATGGTGCTGGGCGACCTGAACGTGACCCCGTGGTCGCCGTTCTTCCGAGACCTGCTGCGGGACGGCGCCCTGCGGAATGCGCGCAAGGGCTATGGCCTCCGCCCGACCTGGCCGACCATGCTTCCGCCGCTCTTGATCCCCGTTGACCACTGCCTGGTCTCATCGGGCGTGGTGGTCCATGATTGCAGGGCAGGGCGGAACGTCGGGTCGGACCATTATCCCCTGGTGGTGGACTTCTCGCTGCGGCCGCCGTGAGGGCCGTTCGGTCTGGCTCGCTGCCGGGCGCCACGCTCAAGCGCAGCTTGGGCGTGCTTCAGCATCATATAGCCTGCTCCCGGTACCCACCACCTATACCCCGCTCCCGGCCTGGTCGGCGTCGAGGCGGGCGATGGCCTTCTGGCCGATGTCGGTGCGGCAGTAGGCCCGCTCGAAGTGCAGCTTCTTGACGGCCTCGTAGGCGAGGTCTTTGGCCTGCCGGATGGTGTCGCCGCGCGCCGTCACGCCCAGCACGCGCCCCCCGTTGGTGACGACCCGGCCATCGTCCAGGGCCGTGCCGGCATGGAAGACGACAACGTCGGGCATCTTCGCCACGTCCTCGAGGCCCTCGATGGTCATGCCCTTCTGGTAGGCGCCCGGATAGCCGCCCGAGGCCATCACGACACAGAGGGCCGGCCGGCTGTCCCAGCGGATGTCCACCTCGTCCAGCGTCCCGTCCATCGTGGCCAGCAGTATCGGCACCAGGTCGCTCTCCAGCCGCATCAAGACGGGCTGTGTCTCGGGGTCCCCGAGCCGGCAGTTGAACTCGAGCACCTGCGGCCCGTCGTCGGTGACCATGATGCCCGCATACAGGGTACCCCGATACGGCTTCTCCTCGCGGTTCATCGCGTGGACGGCCTGCACCAGGACTTCGCGCTCGATCAGGCCGGCCACTTCGTCGGTGATGACCGGCGCCGGGCTGTAGGCCCCCATCCCGCCGGTGTTGGGGCCCCGGTCGTCGTCGAAGATGGGCTTGTGGTCCGGCGTGGAGGGCAGCACCGCGATGGTGCGCCCGTCGGTGAAGGCGATCATGCTCGCCTCCTCGCCCGAGAGGCAGCTCTCGATGACGACCTGGCCGCCGGCCGCGCCGAACTCCTTGCGGATCATGATGCGGTCCACGGCCTCGTAGGCCTCCTTGAGGCTGCGGCAGACGATGGCGGCCTTGCCGGCGGCCAGCCCGTCGGCCTTCACCACGATCGGCACTCCGACCATGTTCAGGTACGCCTTGGCGCGCTCGGCGGCGTTAAAGACGCGGAAGGCAGCCGTCGGGATGCCGTGCCGCTGCATGAGCTGCTTGGCGAAAACTTTGCTGCCCTCGATCCTGGCCGCCTGTTGCGTCGGGCCAAAGGCCCGCAGGCCCGACGAGGCG
>JAUVVP010000342.1 GCA_030604585.1 Planctomycetota bacterium
ACCCAGCCGCCCTTGCGCTGCTTCGGCCCGAAGCCGACCGACAGTTCGCCCGGCATCACGAGGCCCTGAGTGGCCTGGCCGTTCAGCCCGGCCATCGCGAACGGCATCAGGTAGGTCGTCAGCGCGTCGCCCACCAGGTCCTCGTCGGTCGGGTGGGGCGCGGGCGACTGGCCGATGACCTTCGTCCACGGCACCACCCAGCAGCACGGCCCCAGCTCTACCTGCTCGTGGCTCAGCAGCGCGTCATGCCACAATCCGACGTGCGGTCCGAACCCCTTCAGGACGCCATCGGGCTGCGGAAGGAGTTTGCCCGAGTTGGTCGAGTTGATCGTGTTGATGCCGTAGCGACTGACGTGGGGCAGGTCTATCGTGCCGCTCACCGTCAGCCGGCCCGAAGATTCGTCGAACGCGAGCCGCATGAACGTGTTGGAGAAGACCCCTTCGTAGTAGCCGCGCCGGTCAATGGTCAGATGATGGCCCAGGTATGCCTCCGAGACTTCCGTGGGGCCGGTGATGGTCACGTGGGGGCCGGTGTTGGTCAGGACGAGCTTCGCCTCCGAGACGACGCTGTCGGCGCCCAGGCGGCAGTCCTGCGCCCACGTGTCAACCACGCGCGTGCGCCGGCCGACCGAGACGTTGACGAGCGTGCTGCCCGTAACGTGGGCGCCCTCGCACACCCGCGGCTGCTCGACTCCCGAGACGACGGTGCGGCCGGCGGCATCGCACGTGAGTGACGGCGGCCGGCCTGCAGCGGCAATGATCGAGTCCGTCACTGTGGCGCCGCGCTCGACGACTGCGTCGTGCAGCCGGCTGTCGTGGACCACGGCGCCCGGTTCGAGCGCCGTCCGCGAGCCGGTAATGTAGCTGGCGCCACTGAGGCGCGCGTCGGGCGAGATACGGGACCGGTCCACGTCCGGCCCCAGGCAGCGTTCCTCGATCATGGCTCCGCCCTCCCTGCTCAGCGGCTTCGCCACCAAGTATAGCCGGCGAGCCATCCGAATCAAGAGGGCCCACGTGGTGCAGGCGCCCCTGCCTGCGATGACAGGTCCCGCCCTTGAACTTACCGGGCCTCGCAGGGAGAATGGATATTTCCTGCGCCCGGCGGGAAGCCTTCTCCCCTGCTGAAGATCGGAGCCCCGGCTTTGGAAGATAACCTGACATACCGATTGGCGATGGCCCAGATGCGCACCGAATGGGGCGATGTGGAACGCAACCTCGCCCACGCGGCCGAGCTGATCGCCGAAGGGGCGCAGCAACACTGCTCCGTCGTCGTCCTGCCCGAGTGTCTGGACGTTGGATGGACCCATCCCGAGGTGGCGAAGCTTGCGCAGCCGGTGCCCGGCCCCGGCAGCGAAGCGCTGGCCGAGGCCGCAAGGCGGCACGCGCTCTGGGTCGTGGCCGGCCTGACCGAGCGCGACGGCGACCGCGTCTACAACACGGCCGTCCTCCTGTCGCCGGAGGGACGGGTGGCGCTGAAGCACCGAAAGATCAACGTCCTGGACATCGCCCAGCCCTACTATGCGATAGGGGATAGGCTGGGCGTGACTCAGACGCCGCTCGGGACTATCGGCGTGGACATCTGCGCGGACAACTTCGTGGACTCGCTCGTCTTCGCCCACAGCCTGGCCAGGATGGGCGCGCGCGCCATCCTGTCGCCCTGCGCCTGGGCCGTGGACGCCGACCACGACAACCGGAAGGACCCCTACGGCGGGTTCTGGAAGGAATCCTACACGATGGTGGCGCGCCTCTACGACATCCCCGTTGTCGGCGTCAGCAACGTGGGCTGGATTCGCGGCGGGCCCTGGGAGGGCCGCAAGTGCATCGGCTGCTCCCTGGCCGTTGCCCGGGGCGGCCAAGTCATCACCATGGGGCCGTACGGCGAGGACGCCGAGGCCCTCATCCCCATAGAGATGGAGGTCAGCCCGATGCCGGTCAAGGGCACCGAAATCTCCGGCTGGCTGCGTCAGAGGGAGTCTGGGGGCTCCTGAGGCCGTTGCGCCTTGACTGAGCCCCCCGCATACCGGACAATGCGACTGTCGGGCCGGGCGTAGAGTGTGCTCACCGGAGGTGTTTATGTCATCGGGTTACGGCAACGCGGAGGGGAGGATGTACGAAGCGCCGCAGGCCAATGCTTCGCCCTCACCTGGAGCGGCCGGCCGGCCCCCGCAAAGGCCCCCGCGTCCATTCAGGTCGGTTGCCATCGGGTGCCTGATCGCGGCCCTGGCCGGCGTTGCCGTGAACGGGCTGCTGGCCGTGGCCGTGGTCCTGCTCTTGTTCGGTTCGCTCGCGGCCGGGGCCGGGTATACGGGCGTCGTGCGCGAGGGCGTGCAGTTGCAGGAAGTGACCGTGCAAGGCGAGCCAGGCTGGCCGAAGGTGGCGATGATCCCCGTGAGCGGCCTGCTGATCCGCGGGGGCGGCGTGAGGGTCGGGCCTGACCCGGTGAGGGTCCTCGGGGCGATGCTGGCACAGGCACGCGAGGACCCGGACGTGGCGGCCGTCATCCTGAGCGTGGACAGCCCCGGGGGCGGCATCACGACCTGCGACGCCATGCACAAGGCCGTGCAGGACTACAAGGAGACCGGGAATCCCGTCCTTGTCCTCATGGAGGACGTGGCCGCCTCGGGCGCCTACTACGTCAGTTGCGGGGCGGACCACATCATGGCCCACCCGACGACGATCACGGGCAGCATCGGGGTGATGATGCCCCTCTACGACGCCAGCCAACTCCTGAAGATGGTGGGCGTCACGGACCGGTCCGTCAAGAGCGGCGAGTTCAAGAACATGGGTTCGCTTTTCGCCGAGAAGACGCCCGAGCAGCGCGGGCGCGAGGCGGAGATCCTCACCGGCGTCATCACCGAGATGTACGACAGGTTCGTCAAGGTGGTCGCCGAGGGGCGGGGCCTCGACCCCGCCGTCGTTCGCAAGCTGGCCGACGGCCGCATCTACACCAGCAAGCAGGCCCAAAGGAGCAAGCTGATAGACTCCATCGGTTACCGGGAAGACGCTATCAGGCACGTCGGGGAGATGATCGGTGCGGCCGGCGTGCACGTGGTCCGCTACGCCAGGGTGCGCTCGTTTCGCGAGATGCTGTTCCTGCGCGCCCAGGGCTCGGACATAACGCTGCGGCTCGACAGGGGCCTGCTGCCGCAGTCCCAGCAGCGCTTGATGTACCTGTGGACTCCGGCGGTCCCCGGGCCTGCGGAGTGATAAGTCGGGCAGCTCTCCACGCCGAGCGATGCAGGGGCGATCGTATGCTGAAGGTCTACAACAGCCTGGGGCGCCGGCTTGAGGAGTTCGTGCCCCTGCGCAAGGGCTTCATAGGCGTCTACGTCTGCGGGCCGACCGTCTACGGCCACAGCCACATCGGCCATGCCAAGAGCTACGTCAGCTTCGACGTCATCGTGCGCTACCTCCGCTACCGCTTCCCCGACCATCGCGTCCTCTACGTGCAGAACATCACCGACGTGGGCCACCTGACCGACGACGCCGATGAGGGCGAGGACAAGGTCGGCCGCCGCGCCAGGGAGCTGGGCATACAGCGGATGGAAGTAGCCGAGACGTTCACCCGCAGCTACTTCGAGGACATGGACGACCTGAAGGTCCTGCGGCCGGACATCAGCCCCCGCGCCAGCGGCCATATCCCCGAGCAGATCGAACTGGTGCAGAAGCTGATCGAGCGTGGGCA